>CADBMO010000059.1 GCA_902795755.1 uncultured Erysipelotrichaceae bacterium
AGAATTATCGTCAAGAAGAAGATAAAATACTTGCATTTACTTGTTTTATATGTTAAAATTAATTAGTCAAAAAACCAATCCGATGCATTTATAGTATGATTGGTGGTTATATATTTTAGAAAGGATGGTCTAAGTAATGAACAAGATTGATGAAATTACAAGTAGACAACTTAATCCTAACGTACCTGAATTTAGAGTAGGAGATACTGTTAGAGTAGGTGTTAGAATCATCGAAGGTAAAAAAGAGAGGGTTCAAGCATTTGAAGGTATCGTAGTATCTCGTAAGAATCAAGGCGTTTCTGAAACTTTTACAGTTCGTAAGATTTCTGGTGGTGTTGGTGTAGAAAGAACATTTCCTATACATTCTCCAAAACTAGAATCTATAACTGTAACTAGAAAAGGAAAAGCAAGACGTGCTAAATTATATTACGCTAGAGATATAGTTGGTCAATTCAAATTAAAAGAAAGAAATTAATAAGGCGTGATAGCCTTATTTTTTGTAGGTGGATTATGAATAAAAGAAAAGTATTAAAAATTATTAAGGAAGTATATCCATATATAGTTGTTATATTAATAGTAGTATTAATAAGAACTTTTTTAGTTACTCCTGCAAGGGTAGATGGTTCGTCAATGGAACCTACACTATCAAATAATAATTTAGTAATTTTAAATAAACTAGATTATAGGTTAAATAATATTGAAAGATTTGATGTCGTAGTTGTTAAGTATGGAGATGAAAAATTAATTAAAAGAGTCGTTGGTCTTCCTGGAGAACATATTGAATTTAAAGATAATAATCTATATATTGATGGAAATATTGTATCAGAGCACTTCTCTCATGGTATAACATTAGACTTTAAAATAGAAAGATTAGGTAGAATAAATATTCCTGCAGATACATATTTTGTAGTGGGTGATAACAGAGGTCATTCATCTGATTCAAGGGTGTTTGGGCCAGTTGATAAAAAACAAATCTTAGGTAGTGTTAAATATCGTTTCTTTCCACTTAATAAAATTGGTAAGATTAAATAGCAAAATATTTTGCTATTTTTTATGCTATTAATAATTATTCTGTACTTATATATAAAAATAAAAGAGTAGATATATATTTATTCTTTTATGGTATAATTATTATAGGAGTATGGTATATGAAAGAAGTATATAATAAGTATATTAATAATGAATTAAAGTTAGAAAAATGGCAAATAATAGGTGTTATTTGCATGATAATAGTTATAGCAGGTATAATTGGATGGCTTGTTGAATTTTTCTTTTATTATGCTAATAGTGGTTTTAAAACTTTTTATATGAGAGGTGCTAATTTTCTTCCATGGATTAATATATATGCATGGGGTGCATTATTAATTATATTTTTAACTAGAAAAATAAAAAAACATCCTATTTTAGTATTTTTACTATCAGCAATTAGTTGTGGCATTTTAGAATATTTTTCCGGATATTTTATGTACCAATATAACGGTATTAGATGTTGGGATTATTCAAGAGAAATACTTACTATTTGGGATTTGAATGGTTATGTATGTGTTAGAAGCGTTTTAGGCTTTGGATTCGCAGCATTACTACTTATTTATCTATTATTACCATTTTGTATTTATATATCTACAAAATCAAATAAAAAAGTATTTTTAATAATTACGATTTCATTATGTATTATTTTTCTTACAGATGAATTATACAACTTATTATTTGCACGAATATTTGATTTATCTAGAGCAAAAAATATATATAAAAGCATTGGTTTTAAATATATGAATTATTTTTATTGATTATGATTATTGAAAAAGTAGTATCTGTATTAAAAACAGGAGGTATAGTTGTATTACCAACGGATACAATATATGGGCTTTCTTGCGATGCACTAAATACTTATGCAGTAAAAAAAGTATATGAAATAAAAAATAGAAAATATGAAAAACCAATGATAATTCTTGTATCTAACAAAGAAATGTTAATGAAATATTGTAATATAAAAAATAATATAGAAAATGATTTAATTGATAAATATATGCCTGGTAAGTTAACTATTATATTAAATAAAAAAGATAATATACCAAGCATAATTGCCGCAAATAAAGACACCATTGCAGTTCGTATACCTGATAATAAAGATTTAATTGACATAATAAATAAATTGGGTAATCCAATTATTTCTACTAGTTGTAACATATCTAATGAAAACCCTAGTTATTGTATTAAAGATATTGATACTGAAATCATAAAATCAGTTGATTATGTTGTTGATGGTGAAAAATTATCAAATTCATCTTCAACTATTGTAAAGGTTGAAAATAAAGTTAAAATTCTAAGAGATGGTGATTTATCTGAAAATATAAAAATAACATTTTAATGTTATTTTTTTAAATAAATCATTTGAAAACATTATTATATTATGGTATTATATATTATGATAGGAAGGGTGTGACTAGGATGAATGATGAATATAAAAAAATAATTGATTCATTAAGTGAAAAAGAAAATAATAATTCCGATAATAGTGCACCTAGTAGCAATTCTAATATTGTTTTTTATTATAATAAAGAAAAAGAAAATAATAAGAGTGAAAAAGAAAAAAATGATCATAATGAAGAACATGCATCTGAAAACAAAGATGAGCAAGAAAATAAAATAGAAGAAAAAAAAGAAAATGATAATAATACAATAAAAAATGATGATATAACTTATGATAATAATATTCATAATCATAATGAAAACATAAATAGTGCTAATGAAAATGTAAATTATTTTGGTTATAATTTTCCTGTAGGAAATAATATGGGTAGTTTTTATCCAAACCCTATGATGGGTTATCCATACCCAGCAAATGTTTATCCAAATCCAATGATGGGGTATCCATATCCAGTAAACGGTTATCCAAACCCTATGATGGGGTATCCATATCCAGTAAACGGTTATCCAAATCCTATGATGGGTTACCCTAGTGATATGAATAGTATAAATAGTCAAAATACAAATGCACAAATGCATCCTAATAATTTTAGTTTTGTTCCTCCAAAAAATGAAATTACAAATACTAATGATAATAATGCTCAATTTGAAAATAGTATAAACGAGCTACTTAATGATGATTCATTATTAGTTTATGATTCGAATAAAGATTCTAATGATCAATCTATAAGCGTTAATTATGATACTAGCAATAAGTTAATTTCCTTTAAAAATGTATCTAAAAAATATTTAGCAGATTCTATTTCTGCATCTACTTTAGCACTTGATGATATATCATTTGATATTAACGAAGGTGAGTTAGTTATATTTTTAGGACATTCTGGTGCAGGTAAAACGACTGCCTTAAACTTATTAGGTGGCATGGATTCTGTTACAAGTGGTAGTATTACCGTTGGTGATAGGGATATTACAAATTATTCATTGGATGAATTAACAGAGTATAGAAAAAACGATATTGGTTTTATTTTTCAATCATATAATTTAATACAGAATTTAACAGTTAAAGAAAACATTGATATTTCTACCCAAATTAAAAATGAAAAAGTAGATGCTGCTGTTATATTAGATAAAGTTGGATTAAAAGATAAACTTAATAATTATCCGGCTGAGCTATCTGGTGGTGAGCAGCAACGTGTTGCAATAGCACGTGCAATTGCTAAAAAACCTAAAATATTATTATGTGATGAACCAACTGGTGCATTGGATTTTAAAACGGGTAATCAAATTTTAAGTTTAATACAAAAAACTTGTTTTGAAGAGAGAGTTACAACTATAATAATTACTCATAATCAACAAATAGTTAATATGGCAAATAAAATAATATGTTTTAATAGTGGTAAAATAACAAAGGTAATAGTAAATAAAAATCCTATAGACGTTAGGAATATAGAGTGGTAGAATATGAAAACGTTATTTAAAGAATTTTTATCCACTATTAAAATAAATTTTAAAAGATATCTTTCGATAATAATTATTATATTTTTAGGAGTAGCTTTTTATGTAGGCATGAAAGCCAATTCATCTGTATTACAAGTTACCATGACTTCTTTTTTTGAAAAATATAACTATGGAGATATTAAATTATTTTCAGATATTGGATTAAATCAAAAAGAATTAGAACTTATTAAAAAATCAGTGCCTAGTATTGATACTATTGAGGGAAAGTATTATACAGAAGCTATTACTAATTTAAAAAATGATTCAAATAAACTTACTGAATATGCCGTATATGTTCATTCGTATAGTAATAAGTATAATATTAATAAATTAGATGTATTAGAAGGACGAAATATAAATAATAGTTATGAATGCGTAGTTGGAATTGATTTAAAAGAACGTGGTATAAAACTTGGTGATAAAATAAAATTAAAATCTGATTTATTAAAAGAAGAAACATTTAAAGTTGTTGGTTTTGTATCAGATCCACAATATATAGCACATGATAAGGGAACTAGTACTACCACTGGTGATTTAGTATACTATTTTGCATACGTTGATAAAACCATGTTCAATATATCGGATGACTTATTTATGGTTGCAGATATTAAATTAAAAAACAAATATAATAATTTTACTGATGATTATAATGAATTTTTAGATAGTTCAAAAAAAGACATTGAAAAGGCAACAGGTAGTGTTTTAGATGAACGTGGTAAAGCGATTATTGAAGAACAGAAGAAAAAATTAGAAGTTGCTGAAGCAGATTATAATAATAAAAAAGCAGCTGTAGAAGCTGAATTAAATAATGCTAAAAAAGAATTAGAAAGTGCTGAAAGAAATCTTAATAAAGCTAAGGTAGCAATACTTCCTGATAAACAAATTGATGAATATTTTGCGGCTTTAAAAGCTGATATAGAAGCATCTAAACAATCACTAGATGCAATGAAAACAAGTTCAAGTATTGCAAGAGGTGTAGTCGATATTCTTGCAGCGGTTGAAAAAGGATCTCAAGTAGTTGATGAGAATAATAATGTCATTGGATATAATGATACATTTGAATTACAACTTACTAGTGCATTAGGTGAATATGTTAAATCACAATATGATAAACTAGCTTCAAAAGTTCAAACTGTTTATGGGCCGTTAAAAGATGCAAATAATGCTCTTTCAGAATTTAGTTGTAGTGATATAAATGAAAAAACAGATGCCAATTTAGGCAGTAATACAATAGATGCATGTAATACTGCTTATAACGGATTAAAGCAAAGGGTTAGTAAACAAAATAAAACTGTGCAATCTTATGTAGATTTTACCAAAGAGTTAAATAGTGATATAGAAAGTATAGAAACAATTAGTCAAGGTAAAGATATTTTTAATAAATATGCAACTAAAGTAGAAAAATTATATAATGATGCTCAAAATGAATATGATAGCGCAATGCAAGAGTATAACAAATTATATGAGGAAGCTAAAAATAATAATGCTGCAGCAAGAAGAAAAATATATGCCAAAGAAAAGGAACTTCAAACTGCTAAGAATGAATATGAAAAACGTGAAAAAGAAGCGTTAGAAGGCCTTGAAAAGTATTATAATCAAATTATTGAAGGTAAAAAAATGCTTCAAAAAACATATAAATTTACTCATTATGTATATACAAGAAATGATAGCTATGGATATGGTAATTATTATGATGATACTATAAGAATAGATAAATTAGCTCAAATACTACCTTTATTATTTTTTATTGTTGCGTCACTTGTAACCGCAACTTCTATTACTAGATTAATACAAGAAGAAAGAAGTAAAATTGGAATATTAAAATCACTTGGTTTTAATAAATTACAAATAATTCTTAAATATGTACTTTATTCTTTTAGTGCTGATTTAATAGGTGTTGTATTAGGTATAATAGTTGGTATAGTTGGTTTTCCAATAATACTTACATATGCATATTCACTTAGATATCATATGCCTAATATAATATATGTATTTCATTCTAGTTCAATTATTTTAGCAATTTTGTTATCATTGCTTTCAACCGTTTTAATTGCGTTTGTTTGTGCATTAAAGATAGCAAAAGAAATACCTTCTAAATTAATGAGAAAAAAAGAAGTAAAGAATTCTCCAATAGTTGGAATTGAAAAGAAAATTGAAGGATTAAACAAACTAAATCTTTCAAAGCGTATTGCGTTTAGAAATATATTTTCTAACGTAATTAGAAGCTTAATGACGATTATTGGGGTAACTGGATGTACTACCCTTATAATTGCAAGTTTTAACGTTAGAGAATC
>CADBMO010000060.1 GCA_902795755.1 uncultured Erysipelotrichaceae bacterium
CAAAGAGCAATAGATACTTATAGAGCTAAAGGATATCCAGAAGATTGGATTATTAAAAGAATTAAAGGTATTCAGGATAGAAAAAAATTAACAGACACATGGAATAAACATGGTGTATCTACTGAACGAGAATATGCAATTTTAACAAATGAAATCTATAAGGAATGGTCTGGAATGACTGCTAAAGAGTATAAGGTATATAAAGGGCTTAGAAAAGAATCACTAAGGGATAATATGTCTAATATAGAAGTTATATTAGCAGATTTAGGAGAAGAGGCTACAAAAGAACTTGCAAGCGTATATAAACCTAGTGGGTTAGAACAAAATAAACTTATTGCTAAAATGGGAGGTAACACTGCAAAAGTAGCAAAAGATGATTTAGAAAAAAAGCTAGGTAGAACAGTCATTATTAACGACAATAAACTTGGGTACAAATATATTAATAATAATGAACAAATAACCAATAAATGAGTAAAATATGATATAATATTTATAGGTGATAGTATGAGTGATATAGAAAAGAGAATGAATGAATTAATCGATATAATTAATAATGCATCTTATGAGTATTATGTTTTAGATAATCCAACTATTACTGACCAAGAATATGATGATTATTATACTGAGTTGCAAAGAATAGAAAAAAAGTATCCAGAATTAAAAAGAGATGATTCACCAACACATAGAGTTGGTGGTAAAGCGATTAGTAGATTTGAAAAAGTAAGACATGAAACACCAATGCTTTCTTTTGATGATATATTTAATGAAGAAGAAATAGAAAGCTTTGATGAAAGAATTAAGAAGACTGTTTCAAGTCCAACTTATACGTTAGAACCTAAGATGGATGGGTTATCTGGTTCACTATTATATAAAAATGGAGTACTTGTAAGAGCTGCAACGCGTGGCGATGGTGTAATAGGTGAAGATATTACTATTAATGCTAAAACAATAAAAAGTATACCGCTTAAACTTACTAAACCAATAGATATAGAAGTGCGTGGTGAAATATACATGTCTTTTAAAGCATTTGAAGATGCAAATAAGAAAAACGAAGAGCAAGGGAAAAACTTATTTGCAAATCCTAGAAATGCCGCAGCAGGTTCAGTAAGGCAATTAGATAGTAAAATAACTGCTCAAAGAAACCTTGATTATATGGCATACTTTATACCTAATCCAAAGGATTATGGTATTAAAACGCAAAGTGAATCTATCAAATTTTTAAAAGAGTTAGGATTTAAAACAAATTATGATTTAAATGGTTTTGCACATAATTCAAAAGAAATAGATGGATATATTAGGAGTTTACAAGAAAAAAGAAAAGATCTTCCTTTTCCTATTGATGGAGTTGTATTAAAAGTTGATAGTTTAGAAGATGAAGATAAATTAGGATACACATCAAGGGTACCTAGATGGGGTATTGCATATAAGTTTCCGGCAGTTGAAGTATTAACAACATTAAATGATATAAAGTTTACCGTTGGTAGAACTGGTAAAATAACACCTAATGCAATATTTTCACCAGTACACGTTGATGGATCACTTGTTAGTAAGGCAACGCTTCATAATGAAGATTACTGCCTAGAAAAAGATGTTAGAATAGGTGACGTAATATCTATTAGAAAAGCAGGAGATGTTATTCCTGAGGTAGTAGAGGTTAAACTAGAAAGAAGAAAAGATAACTCGATACCATTTAAGATGATAGAAAACTGTCCAATATGTGGGTCTAAGCTAGTAAAAAAGGATGCAATGCACTTCTGTACTAACAATAATTGTGATTCTAGAAAGATTGAAGGATTAATTCATTTTGCATCTAGAGATACCATGAACATAGAAGGGTTAGGAGAAAGAATAGTAGAAGACTTTTATAACATGGGATTTATAAAAGATGCTGCTGATATCTTTGATTTAAAAAAGCATAAGGAAGATTTAATAGAATTAGAAGGTTTTGGTAATAAGAGCATTGATAACTTATTAGAAGCGATAGAAAACTCTAAAAAGAACTCACTTGAGAAGGTGCTTTTTGCACTAGGTATTAGACACGTTGGTAAAAAAACCGCTAAAATACTTGCAAAAAAGTATAAAATAATAGATAATATTATTAGAGTAAGTAAAGAAGAGCTTACCGAAGTAGATGATATTGGAGATATCATTGCAGATAGCTTAACTGAGTATTTCGCTGATTCTAAAAATATTCAGTTGATTGAAAAGCTAAAAGAACATGGTGTTAACTTTGAATACTTATCAGATGAAACAGATAATAAGTTAGAAGGTCAAACCTTTGTACTTACTGGTGCACTTGAAAAGTATACAAGAGATGAGTTAACAAACATTTTAGAATCAAAAGGGGCAAAGGTTACTAGTAGTGTTACTAAAAAAACATCTGGTGTTATTGTAGGAGATAAACCAGGAAGTAAATATGATAAGGCTATATCACTTGGTATTAAAATATATAATGAGAATGATATAGATAGTATCATTAATTAATTTATACTAGCAAACCTTGACAAATAAAATATTTATGATAGTATAATTCACATATTTTATATATGTGTTTGCTTGTATAGAAACATAATTATGCGAGCAAAGAAGGTTTTGTTTGCAAGCAAAACCTTTTTTAATTAAGAAATGGAGGATAATATGAAGATTGCTATAAACTATAATACAATTAAGAGTAATAGTGCAAGTTTTAAGTCTCA
>CADBMO010000061.1 GCA_902795755.1 uncultured Erysipelotrichaceae bacterium
AAGTATACTTATATATAGAATAGGAAGGTAGGTGTTAGTATGAAGTTATTTATTGAAGATAAAGTAAAATTAAATAAGTATGAACTTCCTACTAATACTGAAGAATCTTTTTTAATTACTTATAAATCTGAAGAGACTAAAATGGAGTATTCTATTAATATTGAGTCAGAAGATAATGAATGGTATATAAAAAGTAATGGCATTGTTGATGTATTAGAAAACGGGGTATTAATAGAAAAAGCACCACTTAAAAACTATTATTCTTACGTACTTAATATTATGGGTGAATCGGATTATCGTATTTTATATTGTTTTCCATTTATGGAAGAAAAAAGTTTAGATGCATCTGTATTTGGGGTTAATAACGTAACAATTGGTAGTAATGTATCTTGTAATATTGTTTATAATAACCCTAATCTAGAAGCAACTCACGCAGTAATAAATAATACTAATATGGGTTACGTTATATCTACAACTTTTGACGATGTTTATGTAAATTCTAAACCAACATTAAATCATGTGTTAAAAATAGGTGACACCATTTTTATTAAGGGATTAAAAATAGTTTGGATGAATACTTTTGTTAGGATATGTAATTTACCTGATGATATAAACATTAATGGATTAGCACCATATAAAGAATTAGAAAAGTATGATTATACAAAACATGGTTCAGATGATGATAAAGATACGTTTATGAGATTATATGATCCAAAAGATTATTTCTTTCATACACCAAGAATTAGAAATTATATAAAAAAAGAGCATGTTAAAATAGATGAACCACCTACCGAGGAAAAGATAGATAGAACACCTGTTATATTAACTATTGGAACATCTTTAACCATGGTAGCATCTTCATTTATGACTGGTTATACGGTTATATATGGTATGACAACTGGTACAAAAACCATTGCAACTGCTATACCATCTATTATAATGTGTGTAAGTATATTAATTGGTGGTCTTATAATGCCAAAGATATTAGCATCTTATCAAAAGAAAAAGAAGATAGCTAGAGAAAACTTAAGACAAAAAAAATATGGTGAATATCTAGTTGAAAAGAATAATGAAATAAAAGGCATAATAAATAAACAATCAATGATACTTAATTATAATTTTCCATCTAGTAGTGAATGTGTTGACGTTGTACTAAATAGAAAACCAACATTATGGTCAAAACAAATAATTGATGATGACTTTTTACATATATGTTTAGGTTATGGTAGTGCTGATGCTCAAATAGAGTTTAACGCACCAGAAGCTAAGTTTAGTATTGAGGAAGATAACTTAAGAAGTATGGTTGTTAAACTAGCTGATGATTCTAAAACGATTAATAATATTCCGGTATATTATTCACTACTTGAAAATAGATTGTCTGCGGTTATATGTAACATGCCTAATAAGGTTAATTACATTAATAGTTTGTTGTTACAAATAATTACTTTCCATAGTGCAGCAGATTTAAAATTAGTGTTCT
The DNA here is from genome assembly GCA_902795755.1 of uncultured Erysipelotrichaceae bacterium. GTDB lineage: Bacteria > Bacillota_I > Bacilli_A > RF39 > UBA660 > Aphodocola. The sequence goes on from CADBMO010000061.1 coordinate 1,481, forward strand.
TTGTTGAGCAGTTTAATGAAGATGATTATGATTATGCAAAGTATTTACCTCATGTAATTAGTGAGGATAAACAAATGCGTTTCTTTGCAACTGATTATACAGAATCAAAAGAAATATCTGAATACTTAGATAATTTATATAAGGAAAGAATTAAATATGTTAATTCTCCTAATAAAGATTCAAATACAACAATTGATAAAACAAATAAGTATAAAAACTTTGATACATATTATTTAATAGTTACTGATTGTTATAGTAAAATTAAAGACATCAACTTTATTAAAAACTTAATTAAAGCAGAAGATAACTATGGTTTTTCTTGTTTGTTTGTAGGAGATGGACTTTCAGATTTACCTGCAGAATGTAAAACGTTCTCATACGTTAACGAGGCTAATAGTTTCTTGGTAAAACCTGTAGAAAAAGAAAACGAGACAAAGTATTTTACAATTAAAAATGATTATTATATTGATATGGCGCCTATTGTATATAAACTTGCAAATATTCCAATAGCAGCCAAAGAAGGTAAAAAGGAATTGCCAACATCATTAACGTTTTTAGATATGTATAACGTATCAAAAATAGAGCAATTAAACATATTAAATAAATGGCAACAAAATGATCCGGTTACATCATTAAAAGCCCCTATAGGAGTTCATACTGATGGTGAATTATTCATGTTAGATTTACATGAAAAAGCACATGGACCTCATGGATTAATAGCAGGTATGACTGGTTCTGGTAAATCAGAGTTTATTATAACGTTTATTCTTTCAATGGCAATTAACTATAATCCTAATGAAGTACAATTTGTACTTATTGACTATAAGGGTGGTGGACTTGCAGGAGCTTTTGAAAACAGAGAAACTGGAGCATCACTTCCTCACTTAGCAGGCACTATTACTAACTTAGATACCGCTGAAATGAATAGAACCTTAGTATCTATTAATTCAGAGTTAAAAAGAAGGCAAAGAGTATTTAATGAAGTTAGGGATAGGTTAGGAGAAGGTACCATTGACATATATAAATATCAAAGATTATATAGAGAAGGTGCTATTGAAGACCCTGTGGCACATTTATACATAGTATCGGATGAGTTCGCTGAATTAAAAAGTCAACAACCAGAATTCATGCAAGAATTAATATCAACGGCACGTATTGGTCGTTCACTTGGTGTTCACTTAATTCTTGCAACACAAAAACCTAGTGGTGTTGTTAATGATCAAATATGGGCAAACTCTAAATTTAAGATTTGCTTAAAAGTTCAAGATAGATCTGATTCTATGGAAATGCTTAAAAAACCTGATGCAGCTAGTTTAAAGGAAGCTGGTAGATTTTATCTACAAGTTGGTTATGATGAGTATTATGATATCGGACAATCTGGATATTCAGGAGTTCAATATATACCTAGTGATACAGTAATTAAAAAAGTTGATAACAATATTAACTATATTAGTAATACGGGCACTATTATTAAGTCAATAAACGATGATGAAAAGAAAAAGGTAGTAGCAACTGAAAACAAGGGAGATCAATTAACCAACATAGTTAAATACATAATATCGCTTGCTAGAAAGCAACAAATAATGATAAAGAAATTATGGCTTAACTCAATTGCAGAAAACATAACTTTAGAAGTACTTCATGATAAATATTATCATGAAAACAAAGAATATTACATTGATCCAGTAATAGGTGAATATGATAATCCTTCTAAACAAGAACAAGGTTTATTAACAATTGATTTAACTGGTAAAGGTCATACGTTAATTTATGGTATGGCAGGTTCTGGTAAAGAAAACCTTTTAACTACTTTGATCACATCAACGGTTATGCATCATTCACCAGATGAGGTTAACTTCTACATTATGGATTTCGGTGCAGAAACACTTAGAATATTTAGTAAATTCCCACACGTTGGATGTGTTGCAACCGGTGATGAAGAAGCTAAAATAATGGACACTTTAGTATTAATTGATGAAGAAGCAGGAAGAAGAAGAGACTTGTTTGTTGATTATGCTGGTAGTTATCAAAACTACATAAAAGAAAGTGGAGAAAAATTACCATTAATAGTTGTGGTAATAAATGGTTATGAAACATTTATTGAAAGCTATCCAAGATTAGCGGAAGCTATGTATCCATTAATAAGAGAAGGTTCTAAATATGGTATAGCCTTTGTATTTACATCTGCAACAAATTCTGCTATTAAGATGAGAACGGCACAATTATTTATAAATAGATTGACTTTACAACAAAACAATCCTGATGATTACAGAAGCGTTGTAGGATCACCTAGAGGTATGACACCTAAAAAATACTTTGGTCGTGGTATTGTTGCAACAGATGATGGTGCGTTAGAATTTCAAACTGCATACGTATGTGAAAAAGATAAAATTAACGCAAGGTTAAGAGAATTATCAAAAGAATTACAAGAAAAGTATACTTCTCATGCAAAGAGAATAATTGTTGTACCAGATGTTGTTACAACTAATATAGTAGAACAAGAAAAAGATGGATTAAATATTCCAATTGGTATTGATAAAAACGTAAAAGATACTTATTTATATGATTTTGATAAAAATGCTGCAACGCTTGTATTATCTAATAACATTGATGATAAAACTGATTTTATCTATGCTATTACTAAAATGATTAGTACTACGGATAATACAGAAGTAAAAATTATAGATCCAAAATCATTAATTCAAAAAGATATAGAAAACGTAGAAGTGCTTAATAGTGATTTTGATCTAGTATTATCTGATATGATTAAAGATATTAATAAAGAAGCAGATGGTATAAAAAGAGTGTTTGTTATTTTAGGATTTAATTCATTTAAAGAAAGCATATCAAAAGAATACTCTAGTTACTTTGATTCTATGATCAGTAACATCAATAAGTTTAATAATTCAAAACTAATTATTGTTGACGATAATGAATCATTTAAAAATATTCAAACACAAGATTGGTATAATGACCTATTTGATGGATTAACTGGTATATGGTTAGGCCCTGCACCAATGAATCAAATGGTTATAAGGTTTAACAATATTTCACCAGAAGATAGAAATGATAATTCAAAATATATTGCATTCGTTAATGATAAGGGTAAATCAAGTACGATTAAATACGTAGTGGAAGGTGATAACAATGGATAATAAGGTATTAGTAAAAATATTGTTACCTGAAATGGATAAGAGCTACGATATGTATTTACCTATAAACAGAAAAATTGGTAATGCAATTGAATTAATTAATAAAATGATTAATGAAATAACAATGGGTGAATATAAAGCAGGTATACATCAGTGTTTATATGATAAATCAACTGGTAACGTATACGAAAATGACAAATTAATAATTGATACTAATATAAGAAATGGATCTTGTTTAGTATTGTTATAAAGCAAAGAAATAATTCTTTGTTTTTTTATATTAAAACGAGGGATTTATAGTATTTATGTCTAATAATAAAATAGAAAGGAAATACTATGAATTACTATAATGAGATAAAAAA
>CADBMO010000062.1 GCA_902795755.1 uncultured Erysipelotrichaceae bacterium
ATTGACGATAACATGGATAATGTAGTAGGGGCAAAGAAACTAGGTATTAAAACAATAAAAGTAAATAAAGATACAAATATATATGAAAAAATAGAAGGTGAATTAAAGGCTTAATATAAGTCTTTTTATTTTTTTATAAAAAAATTTAAAAAAGGGGTTGACAAATTGTTTTGTTATTAATATAATGTTAATAACAGGTGAAAGAAATCTGTTAAAATTATAATCTATGATATTAACAAAATGATAAAAACAAAGGAGATGGTAATATGAAAGATGTTAAGAAAGTAGATAATATTGAGAACGTAGAAAGGGCACTAATTGTTATTGACATGGTAAATGGTTTTGTAAGAGAAGGTGCTATGGCTGATCCTTACATAGAACATATTATTCCAGAAATAGAACGATTAACAAAAGAGTTTTTAAAGTCGGGTAACGGAGTGTTCTTTGTAAAAGATACTCATAAAAAAGGATGCATGGAATTTAAGAAATTTCCGGAACACTGTTTAAAAGGTACTTCTGAAGCAGAATTAGTTGATGAGCTTAGAAAGTATGAACAGTATGCAACAGGTGTGTATGAGAAAAACTCAACAAGCGTTATCTTTGCACCACACTTTATAGATGATATTGAAAAAATGAAAAACTTAAAAGAAGTTGTAGGTGTTGGATGTTGTTCTGATATATGTGACTTAAATGCATTTATATCACTTATTAATTATTTTGATCAAAATGATAGAGATGTAAAAATAACAATTCCAGAAAACGCAATTGAAACTTATGATGCACCTTATCATAGTAGAGTAGAATATACTGATGCTGCTACTAAGTTAATGAAGCAAGCGGGAATACAAATAGTTAAAAAATATGAAATGAAGGAAGGTAAATAATTATGGCAAATATAGATATAAATTTTACAGACGTAGAAGATAGATATGAATATGATATGGCGCAAGCTTACTTTGACGCTGGTATGAAAGATACTGTAGGATATTTTGATGGATTCTTTAGAGTAAATCCATTTAAAGGAGGATACACAATAATAAGTGGTCTTGATGATATAATTGATTTTATTAAAAATTTACATTATACAGAAGAGATGCTTGACTACATGAAAGAAAACTTTGATTATAGTGATGAATTCATTGAGTATTTAAGAAATTTAAAATTTACTGGTGATGTATACGCAGTACCTGATGGAACACCAATGTTTCCAAATGAACCAATAATAACTATAAAAGCTCCTATCTTAGAGGCTCAAATGCTTGAGACAACAATACTAGCGTATTATAATCATGGACCACTTGTTTCAACTGGTGCAAGAAGAATAGTTAAAGAAGCAAATGCACCTGTATCAGACTTTGGTTCAAGAAGAGGACATGGTCCATATTCAGTTACTAATGCCGCTAAATATGCATACATTGGTGGATGCGTTGGAACTTCTAACGTAAAGGCAGGTAGAATATTTGATATACCAGCAGTTGGAACTATGGCACACTCATTTATTCAAGCATTTGATACTGAATATGATGCATTTATTGCATATGCTAAATCAAGACCTAATAATTGCATGTTCCTAGTTGATACTTATGATACTTTAAAAAGTGGTATTCCAAACGCAATTAAGGTTGCAAAAGAATTCTTAATTCCAAACGGATATCCATTTAACGGTATTAGAATAGATAGTGGAGATTTAGTATATCTATCTAAAGAAGCTAGAAGAATGCTTGATGAAGCTGGATTTCCTGATGCTAAGATTTGTTTAACAAATGGTTTAAATGAAGCGAGTATTAGAAACTTAAATGAAAATGAAGCTAAATATGACGTGTTAGGTGTTGGTGATAACATTATTGCACCAAAAGAAAGATTAGGTGCTGTATACAAATTAGTAGCAATTGAAAAAGATGGTGAAATTATTAATAAAATTAAAGTATCAGGAGATACTATAAAAACTTTAAATCCTGGATATAAAAAAGTATATCGTTTCTATGATGTTGATACTAATAAAGCACTTGGTGATGTAATTGCCGAGCATGATGAAGAAATCGCAAAAGATAGGTATGAATTAATTGATGATAGAAATCCATGGAAAAGAACTGTTTTAGAAGATTACTATGTTAAAGAATTACAACAAACAATCTTTAAAGATGGTAACCTTGTATATGACGTTCCAAGTTTAAAAGATGTAAAAGTATATGCAGATGCTGAATTTGCAACATTACCAGATAGGGTAACTGATAACTTTAATCCTCATAGATATTACGTTGATTTATCAGCTAAAGAAGCAGAACTTAAAAACTATATGCTTTCAAAAGCAACTATTGAAGCTGCTAAAGTAGCAATTGAAAATAATGGTTATGCTAAAAAATTAGGTGCAAAAGCATGAGAAAAGAAAAACAAGAAGAACTAGAAAGCATAATCCATGAGTTTAAAAGCATAAAAAAAGAAAAGTTAGAAGAACCAGCCAGGTTTATAAAAAGTGAGGTTTATGATTGTTACTTAAATAATGGAAAAGTAATAAAAAGGGAAAAAATTGTTAAAGCTGGAAAGGATGGTAGTGCTGCTATCATTCTTCCGGTAAAAACAAATGGAGATGTTGTCTTAACGGTTGAACCAAGAGTGTTTTCTAAAAGAACCGTTGGAATTGGTATTCCAGCAGGTTATATTGAAGA
>CADBMO010000063.1 GCA_902795755.1 uncultured Erysipelotrichaceae bacterium
CCTAAAATAATAATTGTAGGTTTATTAAATGATGAAAGTGCTATTTGAGTACATTTTATATTAGTCGCCTCTGTATCATTATAATATTTAACACCATTTTTTTCACCAGAAAACTCTAACCTGTGTTCTACACCTTTAAATGAACATACTACTTCATTTATTACTTCATTTGGTATTTCTAGCTGCTTTGCTACAAGTACTGCAGCCATAGCGTTTTCGGCGTTATGTTTACCTACTATAATCATATCGTTAGTATTAACTACTTTTTCACCCTTATAATAAATAACGTCATCTTTTAAGTAGCAATCAGTTTCTTTTTCACTTGAAAAATATATTTTAGTGCTATTTATATTTTTAGTTTGTTCTAATACCTCATCATTTTCTAAATTTAAAATTGCTATATCATCTTTAGTTTGATTTTTAAATATCTTAGTTTTTACATCTTTATATTTTTGATAACTATTATCAAAAAAATCTACATGTGCTTCTGATAAATTTGTCATTACCGCAATATGTGGTTTAAACTCTTTTAAATTATTTAATTGCTGACAAGATGTTTCCATCACAATTACATCGCCACTTTTTAACTTATCTAAAAAACTACATAATGGATATCCTATATTACCTGCTAAATGGGCATTATATTTTCTTTTAACAATCTCATAAGTAAGAGATGTTGTAGTTGTTTTTCCATTAGTACCAGTAATACCAATTAATGTAACATCTTTTGGTAATAAGCGATATGCCATTTCTACTTCATTAATTACTTCAATACCCAACTTTTCAGCTTTTTCTACATATTTATGATGAATTGGTACTCCAGGATTTTTTATTAAGTAATCATAAGAGTCATCTAATAAATCATCAGGATGAGAACCAAAGAAAAATCTAACACCTAAATCTTTTAGCTCTTTTAATTTATCTTGATCTACTTTATCCTCTTCTTTTCCATCATTTATTAAAACATCATTGCCTCTTTTAATTAAAAACTTGGCAGCTTCATAACCACTTCTTGCAAAACCAAGAATAAATATTTTTTTATTATTAAACATCAAAAACACCTCTAATAGAATTATACTATATTTTGACAAGTTTTTTTACATAACTTTTTTGATTTAATACTTCCTTTACAACTCTTTTATTTAAATAATCTTTAAAACCTGTACTAAAAAACCCATAATATTTAAAAATATATTCAAAATCAGAACCTGTTGCAACATGAAAATTATAAGTATCTTTTCTAATGCCATTTACGTCATATATTTTATTATTGATCATAATTGCCGAATGCATTTTATCATTTTGCAAAACAATTATTCCGTCATAATAGAATCTTTTTAAGATTAGCGAATATTCATAACAATATCCATTTGTAAAAGTTGTTATCGCATCCCTGTATAAATGTGCAGGTTCGTATTCATTAAAACATTTCTCATAAGTATTATTAATAATTTTTATAACTTCTAAAATTTCTTCCATAAAAAATCACCATAATCAATTATGGTGCATTAAAGTCAAATTATTTGTCGTTATTTGTAAGAAACACTTTATTTAGATAACATTTACCACATAAAGGTTCATATTCTACCTTTTTATTTTCTCCGTCTATTAATGTTTCGTCTCCCTCTAAAATGTATTTACCATCTACTTTTCTTGCGTTAAACCTTGCTTTAGTTCCACAAGAACATATTGTTTCTAATTCTTTAAATTTGTCAGATAACTCAAATAATCTTTTAGAGCCCTCAAAAAACTCTGATTTAAAATTAGTCTTAAGGCCAAAACATATTACTGGTATATTCATATTTTTTGCTATTACCCATAAATCTTCTACTTGAGATTTAGTTAAGAATTGTGCTTCATCTACTAAAATAGCATCCTTACCATCTACCATAGACTTATACTTATTACTTAAAAGTGATTCATTTTCACCAAGTTTAATTTGTATTTTCCTTTTAGGTCCAATTCTTGATACTAGGTAATCACCACCTTTGGTATCAGTTACTGATTTAACTAATAAAATCTTTTTACCATTTTCTTCATAATTATATGCCATCTGAAGTACTGCCATACTTTTACCAGAATTCATAGGACCATATCTGTATTCTAAATTTGCCATATTATCTCCTTAATATTATATTATCAAAAAAAGATGTTTAATAACATCCATTTTTAAAATAATTTACATC
>CADBMO010000064.1 GCA_902795755.1 uncultured Erysipelotrichaceae bacterium
ATTACTGATATGGAAACAGAGTATAAGGTTAATAATTCATCTTACTATAAAAAGCAACAAGAGTTAAAAGAGTTAGAAATAAAGGTAAATAGGCAAGATGTTAAATTAGATAACTTACTTAGTACTTTAACAGAAGACTATGAAATGACTTTTGAAAAAGCTAAGGCAAATTATTTCTTAGATATGGATCCTAAAGAAGCTAGAAAGATAGTTGATAAGTGTAAATTAGCAATTAAGCGTTTAGGTGACGTTAACATAGGCGCTATTGAAGAGTATGAAAGAGTATCTACTAGATATGAATTTTTAAATAATCAAAAAGAGGATTTAGTTAAAGCAGAGAATACTATTCTTGAGATTATTAAAGAATTAGATGAAATAATGAAAGATAAGTTTGTAGAGAGCTTTGAAGAAATTAAAGTACACTTTAAAGAAACATTTAAGAAGTTATTTGGTGGAGGTGATGCTGAATTAAAATTAACTAATCCAGAGGATGTTTTATCAACTGGTATTGATATCGTAGCATTACCACCAGGTAAAAAGTTACAACATATATCATTACTATCTGGTGGTGAAAAAACGTTGACAGCAATATCATTATTATTTGCAATATTAAAGGCTAGACCAGTACCATTTTGTATTTTGGATGAGGTTGAGGCAGCACTTGATGAAGTTAACGTTGATAACTTTGGTAAGTTCTTAAATGAGTTTAAAAATGATACTCAGTTTATTGTTATAACTCATAAGAAAAAAACAATGGAATATGCAGATATTTTGTATGGTATTACAATGCAAGAATCTGGTGTATCTAAATTAGTTAGTGTAAGACTAGAAGATATTAAATCAGATGCTGATAAAAGTAAGGAGTAAGATATGGATAATAATAAAGTAAAAGAGGCTAAAGTAGTTGTTGAAAAAAAGACGAATGGATTTGCGATAGCTGGATTTGTTATATCGTTAATATCTTCATGTTTTTGCTGTGGTGCACTTAACTTTTTAGGAATAATATTTTCAATAGTAGGTATAAATAAAGCAAAAGAAATTGATGGAGAAGGTAAAGGACTTGCAATAGCAGGTTTGGTGATTGGAATTGTATTTTTAGTAATATATGTATTATGGGTACTTATATTTGGCGGATTAATGTTTTTAGAAGGCATTTCAGAATAATAAAGCAGTAGGAGGTATATTTATGAAGTGTTCAAAATGTAATGCAGAGTTGAGAAAGGATGCAAAATTTTGTAGTAAATGTGGTGAAAAAGTAGAGAGTAGTACTAAAACAACTACTGAGAAAGCTAAAGCAGTAGTTGAAAATAAAACAGATACTACCAATACACTTTCACTAGTTGGATTTATTCTTTCAATAGTTAATATTTTCTGTTGTGGAAGTTTATTTACACCAGCAATTGTATTATGTATTATTGGATTAATTCAGATTAATAAAAATGGTGGTAAAGGTAAAGAACTTTCAATAATTGGTATTGTTTTATCTGCTTTTATGCTTTTAGTTGCAATTGCAATAACAATTATACGTACCGCTGCAGGCTATACTAGTTATATAAATTATTAACATGAAAAAGAAATTACTAATTTGGCTATTAGTAGGCTTATGTATACCTATAACAGCATTTATTTTAGCAAAGGTATTTACATTAATTCATTATAAGTGCCCATGGAGATATATTTTTCATCTTCTTTGTGCAGGTTGTGGCGTTACAAGGATGGTAAAATCCATCTTTAAATTAGAATTATATAATGCATTTTTATATAATCCATTGTTCTTTATTGTTGGAATAATAGGAATTATATATTACGTATATATTTTAATTTGTATTTTGTTAAACAAAAAAATAATAAAGCCTAATAAGTGTTGTATTATCGTTATTTTAATAGTGTTAATACTTTTTATGATACTTAGAAATATACCAGGTACCTTTTTATATGATATATGGCCATAAAAAAACAAGCTTTTTTAAGCTTGTTTTAAATTGGTCTATATAATTTAGCATCTTTAAATGGGTTTTTCTTATCTATATGATCATAAAATAATATTCCATTTAAATGGTCTATTTCGTGTTGTGCTGCTATTGCCATATCTTCTCTTAATCGTATTTTAAACTTTTTACCATTAATATCATATGCTTCTATTGTAACTCTAGCACACCTAGGCACGATACCTTCAACATCACGATTAACACTTAGGCAACCTTCACCAGCTTCTGCATATATTTTTTCTTCAGATGATGATACTATTTTTGGGTTTGCAAAGAAGTAGTTTTTAAATGATTGTTCTTCGTCACCGTCTTCTGTGGTTTCTTCAACAAGTACAAACCATCTTTTTTTAATACCTAATTGTATGGCAGCAAGCCCCATACCAGGCCTTAAATCATATTTTTCTGAGTATTCTTCAATTTGACTTAGTTTTAGTTCTTTCATTGCTTTTTCAATAATATTTTTTTCTTTTTCAGCAAATGGAAAAGAAACATCGTCACTAATTAATCTAAGTCTTTTATCTTTTTCATCTAGTATATTTAGTTTTTTATACATAGTACCACCCCAAATTCATATGATATTCTATCACAAATATAAAAAAATGTAAAACTATTTTAGTTTTACACTTTTTTTGTCTAATTATTATTGAACCATCTAGCACCAATAACTATTACAAGTAGTATGAATAAAACTAGTATTATAGCAGTTCCATATCCGCCACCATTAGTATTTTGATATACTGGGTATGAATAATTTCCCATACAAGGTGAATTATATCCATATCCACCTTGGTAACCATAATAATACATTAAAATACCTCCTTCATAGTAGTTTATTAAAAGTGTAAATAAAATGTTATAAAAAACACCTATATTCAAAAAAATATGTTATTATATAGATAATAGGTGATTATATGAAAAGAATAATAAATAAAATAGATAAACCACTACTATTATTAACGATAGCATGTGTTGTTTTTGGCTTAATAATGGTTGGCTCTGCATCATCTTTAAAATCGTATATGAAATACGGTGAAAGTTTTCACTATTTAAGAAGACAATTACTATTTGTAGGGCTTGGTTCTATAGGTGGAATAATCGCAATGCTCGTACCATTTAAAAAGTATAAAAAACTTATTTTGTTAGGTGTGTTAGGCGTTATTGCAGCACTTATTTACGTACTTTTAAATGGAGATATAAATAATGGTATTAAAGGTTGGATTAACTTTGGATCTTTTGGTATACAACCTAGTGAGTTTGCAAAAACTGTGTTAATACTATTTTTAGCATTTTCATTTGAAAAACTAATGAAGGTTAGAAAACCAAGTAACGTATCTAAATTTGCACCATTTATAGTACCTATAATATTTTTCTTATTAGTATATAAGCAACCAGACTTTGGTACTATGATGGTTTTAGCAGGTATTACTGCCGTAATATTTTTTGTTATTCCATATGATGCTAAAACAAAGTTTGTGATATCAGTATTTACTATTATATTAGTTCTTGTGGTAGCACTATTTGTTGTGGTATCAGGAAAAGGATTAACCGAAGGCCAAAAACAAAGATTCAATTATAAAAAACCTTGCACTAGGTATAGAAGTGAAACTGGATACCAGGTTTGTAACGGATATATTGCGATCAATTCTGGTGGATTATTTGGTAGTGGGTTAGGTAATAGTAGACAAAAGTATTTATATTTACCTGAAGCACATACTGACTTTATATTTGCAATTATTATTGAAGAAATGGGATTAGTAATTGGTATTGTTATGATAGCAGTTTACTTTATAATTATTTGGAGAATTATAATGATAGGAAGAAGATCATATAATTTGCAAGGCTCAATTATATGCTTTGGAGTCGCGGCGTATATATCTTTGCACATCATGATTAATCTAGGTGGTGTGTTAGGATTAATACCACTTACTGGTATACCACTTCCGTTTTATACGTTTGGAGGGTCATTTATGATTAATTTATTAACTAGTTTAGGTCTTGTTCAAAGGGTATGTATAGAAAACAGAATGTTTGAACAAAAACACTTAGTAGCATAAAAGTAGAAAATATTTCTACTTTTTTTATTTTTTTCGAGGGTTTTTTAAAGTTTTGTTGAACAATAAAACTGGAAAGGAGGTAAAAATGATAAATTATTTTAAAAAGTATTGGAAAGCCTTAACACTTTTTATATGTGTATCACTTATTATTTTGTTGTCATATGCATTACCAACTACTAAAGTAAGCACAAAAGTTGATGAAAAAATGTCAATTACTAAAAAGAAGGTTAAAGAAAAAGAATCAGATAACAAAGACGTTAAAACTGTGTTTGTAGATGTAAAAGGATCGGTTAATAATCCTGGTGTGTATGAACTAGAAAGTGATAAAAGAGTAATTGATGCCATTAATAAAGCTGGTGGTTTAAGTAAAAATGCTGATACAATTAATCTGAATCTTAGCAAAAAGATAAACGATGAGATGATTATTATTGTTTATAGTAAAGTTGAATTATCTACTTATTATAAAAACAATGGTAATAGAAACGCTACTTGTGCATCACTAGAATGTACATGCCCAGATGATTTTAATTCAGCATGTATAAGTAATAAATTATCTACTAATAATACCACTAATAAATCTTCATCAAAAACTAGTGGTAAAGTTTCTATCAATAGTGCAACCAAAGAAGAATTAACAACGTTAAGTGGAATAGGAGATAGTAAGGCTGAAAAAATAATAAGTTATAGAAATGAAAACGGTAATTTTACTAATTTAGAAGATATAAAAAAAGTACCGGGTATAGGTGATTCAATATATGAAAAAATAAAAGATAAAATCACGTTATAATGAAAAAGAAAATAATTATATTATTAATAGTATTAATTGCAATACTAAGGGTTTTGTATACTCATTTTACTTATTCAAATAATGAATATAATAAATATAAAAGAATAACTGGAATAGTAACTTTTATAAAAGAAAGCAAAGATAAAACAACACTCGATGTTTTATCAAAAAATAAAATACGCATAACCATATATAAAAACTGTGATTATGAATATGGAGATGAAGTTTTATTAAGTGGATATTTTAAAAATTCCTGGGATAATACCGTTTTTAATACATTTAATTATAATAAGTATTTATTATCAAAAAAAGTAAAATATATTTCTATTAACCCTAATATTAAAATAACAAAAAGAAATAATAATGTATTTTATAAAGTTAAAAATCTTATAATAAATAAAATAAGAAAATATAAGTCTTATAAGTATTTAAGTGCTTTTATTTTAGGTGATAAATCTTTAATTGAAGAAAGTACAAAAGATAATTATAGAAACATATGTATAAGTCATTTATTTAGTATATCAGGTATGCATATAGGTGTTCTTTTATTTGTAATTAATCATTTAATAAAAAAAGAAAGAATAAGAGAAATAATAATACTTATCTTTCTTGTTTTTTTACTGTTCATAACTAATTATACTGAATCTTTATTAAGATGTGCATGTTTTATTACGCTTGCACTAGCTAATAAAAAACTAAAACTAGGACTTACTACTGAAGCTTTGATTATTGTAACAGCATCATTGTTGTTTATTTATAATCCGTATCTTATATATAGTGTTGGTTTTATTTTTTCTGTATTAATCACTTACTTTGTAATCATATCTAAAAAAATTATTAATGGTAATTACTTTATAAGATTATTAAAACTAAGCTTAATATGCTTTTTATCATCTCTACCAATAATAGCGTTTAGTTTTTATAAAGTGAATTTATTATCACCAATTATAAATACTTTTTTAATACCAATTGTAAGTGTTATTATTTTCCCGTTAGGTCTCATAACGTTTTTTATACCATTTTTAGATAAAGTATTTTATTATGTTATGGATTTTTTTGAATTAGTAACTAGTATTTTATCAAGTGTTAAGTTTATGACTTTTTCACTTGCAAAGCCTAGCATAATAGTAATATTTTTATATTATATTATTTTATATTTATCAATTAAAAAGAAACAAAAATACATAGTTGTTTTTATAATTATTTTATTTATTCATTTAAACATAAGCTTTTTTATAACTAAACCAAGAGTAATATATTTAGATGTTGGACAGGGAGATTCTAGTTTAATAATATATCCTAAAGGTAAAACTGTATTAATAGATACTGGTGGTAAATATGGTAATTACAGTATTGTGAAAAATAGTACCATTCCGCTTTTGAACTCACTTGGTATCAATAAATTATCCTCGCTAATAATTACTCATGGCGATTTTGACCATCTGGGAGAAGCAATTAACTTGGTAGAAAACTTTAAAGTAGAGAAGGTAATTTTTAATTGTGGACCATATAATGATTTAGAGAAAGAACTAATTAAAGTGTTAGATAAAAGGAGGATAAAATATTATTCATGTATCAAAGAATTAAATATAGCTAAGAATAAATTATACTTCTTACAAACAAAAGAATATGATAATGAAAATGATAATAGTAATGTTATTTATACAGAGCTTAATGGTTATAAATTTATGTTTATGGGAGATGCAAGTGAAACTACCGAAAAAGAA
>CADBMO010000065.1 GCA_902795755.1 uncultured Erysipelotrichaceae bacterium
TAACAACCGGAGGAATACCCAAGTCTGGTTGAAGGGACTGGTCTTGAAAACCAGGAGGTCGGGTAACCGGCGCGGGGGTTCGAATCCCTCTTCCTCCGCCATATTTTTATTAACTACATCGCGGGGTAGAGCAGTCTGGTAGCTCGTCGGGCTCATAACCCGGAGGTCGCAGGTTCAAATCCTGTCCCCGCAACCAAGTAATTAACACATAAGGTAACTTATGTGTTTTTTTTCATATAATATATTGAGGAGATATTATGAAATATAAAAAGGTATATGCAAAAGAAAGCTTCAAAATAAAAGAATATGAAATAATAATACATGATACTTTTTTAGAAGAACAATTTTTAAAATCGATTGGAAACAATTATATTGAACTTGCATATAATATATTAACTATCATTAGTTGTAATAATAAATTAAGAATAAGTAGTGCTATAAATAATATAGTTAATTATTATCCCAAAACAACTGTTGATAGTGAGATAAAAGATAATGTATTATTATCTATATTACAAAATAAAGAAGTAAAAAGGATAAATTTTGAAAAAATTTTGCTTAATCTAGAATATAATTTCGAATTAAACACATCGTATCATGAATTTGATGATGATTTAATATTTTCAGATAAAATAAATTCGATACCATATAATAATTCAATTAAATCATTAAAAAAATAAATTTATAAAAAGTTGTTGACAAAGCCGAATGCTTAATATATAATTGTTTTGTACCTTAAAAAAAAGGCGTTAATGCTTCAATAGCTCAGTTGGTAGAGCATCCGGCTGTTAACCGGCAGGTCGTAGGTTCGAGTCCTACTTGAAGCGCCATATAAAAATAAAGTAGCGAAAGCTACTTTTTTTATTTACGACCTGCCTTAATCTTGAAAAATATGATGAAATATGCTAAAATAATCGCAATTTAAAAAAAGAGGGGGTCTTATGGAAATCTTTAATAGAGGAGATTTTCTATATGATAGGAAATCAATATCAAGAAAGTATGTACCAATAGGCGGTTTTACAGAGGGAACAGTATACAAAATATCTGATGATTTAGTAGCAAAAAGATTTAAAGAACCAAGAGATTTATACGTGAAAGAAGTTCATGACTCTATTATCTTATGTAATCCACAAAGTATTTTAACGTCTAATGATTTTTTAATAGATGATAATAAGGTGTATGCCCAATTTATCAAATATTTTAATGGTACTCAAAGTGAAAATGTAAATAATATTAATTTTGATGTATTACTAAAATTTGTTAAAAATATATTAATTGATATAGAGGCATTAACTGAATGTAATATTCAAATGGAAGATATAACCCCTTCAAGTTTTATATATTCTGATAAAGATATGAAATTATTTGATACCACTAAATATTGCTTTAGTGATAAAAACAAGTACGATCTTTACAATCATAATATTAGTACCGTATTTAATAAATCAGATTATTTTAATTTTTCATTAAATAATAATATTATAAGAAATATTATTAGGATTTCCAATAATTTTTTATTAGAAGAGATGAAATATAACTATGAAGATTACTATAATTTTTTAGTAGAATTAAGAAAAACATTACAAAATATTACTGGTGTTAAAGTAAATACTATAAATGATGGGTATGCTTTGATAAAAAGCATAAAATAATCTAATTTTTTGTATAATATTATATATTTTATGATATAATTTATATGTATAAATGCATTGATGAGGAAAAGTAATTAAATGATTCTTTAAAGAGAGTTATCGTTTGGTGCAAGATAATAAGATAGTTTAATGAAAGAACACCTTGGAGCATCCTACCAAAAAGAATACTTAGTAGGCTAGGACGGTTAACAAACGTTATTGTGTTATAAAGTGACTATTTTTAATAGTAAACTGGGTGGTACCACGGATATTAGCAGCTATTCGTCCCTATGGGATGAAAAGCTGTTTTTTAATAGAAAGGATGATTAATATGGATACAAAAGAGTTAAAAGAGCAATATAAAGATTTACTAGGAAAAGAAGTAACTTTACAAGGTTGGATTAGAACCCATAGAAAACAAAAAGAATTTGGATTTATTAATTTTTATGATGGTACAAGTTTTGGAACTGTACAAGTAGTATATGATAATAAATTAAAAAATTTTGAAGACATACAGAAGTATTTAGTTGGAAGTGCTATTACTGTAAAGGGTATAGTTACAGAATCTCAAGGTAATCAAGATTTTGAAGTACAAGCAAAAGATATTATATTAGAAGGAAAAAGTACAGAAGACTATCCAATCCAACCAAAAAGACATACAAACGAGTTTTTAAGGGAACAAGCATATTTAAGACCTAGAACAAACCTTTTTAATGCCGTATTTAAAGTTAGAAGCATTGCAGCATATGCAATACATAAATACTTTCAAGAAAGAAACTTTACATATGTTCATACACCAATAATAACTGCGTCAGATGCAGAAGGTGCTGGTGAAATGTTTCAAGTTACAACACTTGATTTACAAAGGATTAAAGATGGAAAAGTAGACTATTCAAAAGACTTTTTTGGAAAGCAAGCATCATTAACTGTATCTGGTCAATTAGAAGCAGAAACATTTGCAATGTCACATAAAAAGGTTTATACATTTGGTCCAACATTTAGAGCGGAA
>CADBMO010000066.1 GCA_902795755.1 uncultured Erysipelotrichaceae bacterium
TGCTGTGTATGTTTGTATATCGTCACCTAAATTTTCAGTTTCATTAAAAAATACTACACCATATTTCATAACCTACTCCTCCATAGTAAATAGCTAATTATATTTCTTTGATTCCTATATTTTAATATCCACTTATAATTTGGGTTAGACATAATATAATCTCTATTTTTATAGCATTTTTCTATAATTGCATCCCATATTTCAATATTTATTGGACTATCTGATGCCTTAGCCTTTAAATACGCAGGTATTTTTGCAATTTCTTCATCCGTTATATCGAACCCATAATCTCTTGGATTAGCACCAACGGATATTAATTCCATAATTGTTAAATAACATTTTTCACAATTACAACAATTAAGTTTTGCTCCTTTATCCATAAAACAAACTCTTAAATTTACTTTTTCTTTTTTAAAATATTTAACAATATTCTCTACTTTTTCTAGTCTTGTATATTCATATCCACTATGCTTTATCTTACAATCAATAAATTTTACACTTTCATCTATTGTAGGAAATGATCCACAAGTTGCGCCTAAATTTTTTTTATTTAAAGTAGCTGGTATATAATGTTCTTTAATATTATGCAAATATGCAATTGGTGCAACATGACCTAATAATCCAATACCATGTTGAATTCCTCTCCACCAACTATCATTAATTTTCGCTTTTAATAGTTTTTCGGTTAATACATGCTCATATATAAATTTTCTAAAGTTTGTCTTTACAAATAGGTTTTTTAATTTTAACTTTTTACCTAAAGAAGTGGCATACTCATTAAGTGATGACCATCCCTCTGTATTATGATCCCATACATCAGTTCCCCATATTGTAATCAATAGAGGTTTTTGATTTTTTTTCAAGCATTTAACTAATGATAGTGTTGAATCTACTCCACCACTACAAAATACAGACGTATTTTCTTTCCTTTTCAAAGGCTTATTTGTTATAGTTTTATTAATTGTAACTTTTCCTTTAAATATATTAGTTTCATACATATCATTAAATGCTTTTCTTGTCTTATTAATAGATTTAGCATAAGCTTCATCTAATTCATCTATTACTAATTCAGAGTCAGTTAACCAAATAATCGGTAAAACGTTACTTATAAATGGTATAACAGCGATTGAATCTGGCACCTTAGTAACATCTTCATAATAATCAACCTTAAAATAGTTATCAAGATTAAAAAACTCTTTTAACTCATCTGAAACAGTATATTTAATTTCTATTATTGTTTTTGATTTTTTTATTTTTTTAACTACTATCTTTGACATATATACTCCTTAATTATTTATAAAATCTTTCACACTTTTTTTAGCCTTTTTATCATAATCTTTTTTCCATGTCTTATATAATGAAATAATTTTATCTTTATTTTTTAAAACATATTCTATTTTATTTTTTATCTCTATTATGTTATCTGGTGCATTTACTATTAAATACTTTTCAAGCTCAGTTCCTTCCCAATAATGATGATTATTAGCAGTAATACAAGGAACGCCAAGTTCTAAACTTTCAATTGGAAGTAATGGTGCACATTCAACAAATGTAACATAAATATTAATGTCATTTTTAGACATTCTTTTTAATAATACTTCTCTTTTTATTGGCCTTACTTCACCTATTATATTAGCACCTATCATATTAGCAAATTCTACTGTTTTTTCGGATTTTGGTACACAATCAATCAAATGATTATCTATCATACTTGCCGCTGATAGCTGATTATAATAGTTTTTAACCCATCTATCACCAGAAGAATAAAGACCAATCCTTACTTTATTACTTTTTTCGGTTTTATCAACATAATCCTTTTTGTTTACTGATAAAGTATTCATTACAAATTCACATTTAATGTTTTTTGTTTTATAAAACTCATACATAGTTTTTTTAACAAACCCAATTGAATCTATTAATCCATACTTAGAATATTGTAATATCGTTTTTAAAGTTTCCCAATCATATTTTTCAACGTTCATGGCATTGCTTCCGTGCCAAAGTATTTTTATTCGTTGATTTTGATTAATATCTTTTATTCTTTTTATCAACTCATTCCATGATAAATCAAATGCACTAAATATTATTAATTTAGGTTTTTTATTAATTATTTCATGCGCATAATAATCGGCTGTATTTGGATTTTCAGTTTTGCTTATTCCTATAACATTTTCAAACATTTCTTTTGTTGCGTATGAAGTACCTAACCAATCTTTTCTATATATTGTAATTACATCATTGCCTTTAATATTTTTTAATTGTTCATCAATATCGTTCTTATCTATTAAGTATTGTTCTTTTACTTTTTTATTTCTTTTATGAGCATATAAAGGATACAATAATATTTTATAAACACGTAGCAATTGACGCTTAAAAAATTCTTCTGAATTAATTATAGAACCTCCAATTTTATTCCCAAATATTTTATTTATCCTATTAATTTTCTTTTCGTATTTTGGAACCCAACTGGCATCATAATAATGTATCATACAAGTATTATCCGTAAATATATTATTACTTCTATCATAAGAAAGTGGGTAAAAATATTCTCTTGGATATATTACTATATCATGCTTTAAATGTTGTATTTCATTTTTACTCATAACAAATTTATCATCATCAATTAAATCAGTAATAATTTTTGGTATTGCATATGTATATGCGTTTTCTGCATCAAATCCACCACAATTCTTATAATAATCTAATAGTTTAGTTGATAGAAAACTATTTTTTTCTTTTTCATACCATACACCTACCGCTATCATACCAGAGTCTTCCATACCCAAAAATGTATCATTTTTTAATAAGTTATCAATATTCTTTGTAACTTCCATGTCGGTATCAAAATATATTCCACCCATCTCGTTTAAAGCCTTTGTTCTAGCATAATCTGCAACGAATGCCCACTTTTTACTTTCATAAGCTTGTTTTATAAAATCACATTCATTCAAATCCACATTTTCTTCAGACCATTTTATGATTTTATAATCTGGTAAATACTTTTTCCAACTTTTTATACATTTCTTCGCTAGTTTAGGTAGTGGCTTTCCCCCAAACCAACAATAATGAATATATTTTTGCATTTAATCACCTCTTTAATGTAAATAACTTATATCAACATTCCCACTTATACCATCTACACTACCTTTACTCGTGTATTGCCATAAATCATATGGCCCTGTATAAGTTAGTTTGTTAGACCATTGTGCAATCCATCCCATTTTGCTTTGACAGTAAGGTCCAAACCTATTTTTATAGTGATTTAAATCAGCGTATATTTTAACATTGTATCTATTATTATACATGTTTGATACACCTTCTATCCAAACCTTAGCAATTCTATCATACATATCCTTTGAAGTGTTATATGATGAATCTGTAATTACACCATTTTTTTCTACCTTCCATTCTTCAATGTCATAATAAATACCAAGTGTTGGATTTAAATCATATTTTTTTAATACGTTTTTGGTTGCATTTAATTCACTATTAGCACCATTGGTGGTATTTGAATAGCTAAACCAATATATTCCATATGGGATATTATGTTTTTTTACACCTTCTAAATTCTTTTTAAAATAACTATCTTCATTTACCCAAGAACCGGCTTTAATAATAACACCATAAATACCTGATTTTGCTACCTTTGCCCAGTCAATATTTTTTTGCCATGCACTTACATCAATAACTCTTGTTGTTTGTTCAATAGGAACAAGTTTCCATTGTTGATTTTTAGAACCATTAAAATTCTTCATATTAACATTTGATGATGGGTTGGCAGATGCCGTAGTCAAATACTTATCACCATTATTAGTTGTAATGTAATAATAACCATCAGATGCCTCTTTAAGTATCCATTGTTGATTTAGTGCATTGTGTGATGCATATAATTCAACATTTGCTCCATCGTTTGTACTACCACCTGAAATATCTAACGATTTTGTAATTGAAGCAACACTGTATATTTTATAATAACCATGTACATCATATACAAATTTCCATTTTTGATTATTTCTACCATGAGATGTATAAGATATTATATTAGCACCATCTTTTGCAGTACCACCTTGTACGTCCATAGACATATCAGGATTTACAGCACTTATCAATCTATATAATCCATTTCCTACGTTTAAACTTGTAGTAGGATTTGTCTTTCTAAAAACAAATATTTGAGCTTTTGCAGCAATATAATTACCCAGTAAAAGATCATAACCATTTACTTGTAATGCCTTATTATTTTCTTTTGATATTATCGAATACCTATTATCACTTTTTCTAATAACCCATTTTTGGTTATCCGAATCATTATTAGCACCTATTTTTATCCCGTTAGATGTGAATGCTAATGATAAATCATCATTTTTACCAGTATAAATATTATAATATCCATTTCCATCATAAACAATATGCCATTTTTGATTTAATCCAGAATGAAGTGTATACATAGATACACTAGTATTATCCTTGAAACTAGAACTACTAATATCAAATACGTTATTTATATTTAAACTAGATGATATAAAATAATATCCATTTTCTATTGTTTTAGTACCCGCATTATTAGTTTTAGTTAATTTAAATTTTTGTGTTTCTTTATTATTAAAAGTATACATTCTAAGTTTACTACCATCAGCAGTTAAATATCTTTCTCCACAATTAGATATTAAGTAGTAATATCCATCTCCTGCATCCTTAATAATCCATTCTTGTGAAAAAATATTTTTCTTATCAAAAATTGCAATTTCATTACCTACGTGCGTACTAGAATTATACACGTTAATAGCTTTAGAATCATTTAATAAACTAGTAATTTTATAATAACCATCGTTTAAATACTTTATGTTCCATTTTTGATTTTCACCATTATTAACATTAAATAAGTTAATTGAAGTATTGTTTGTTGTAAGGCTAGATGGTAAATCTATGTTTAAATTAGAATTTACTGATGGAGAAATAGTATATATACCATCTTCCACACTCTTTTCTCCATCATTTTCTTTTATTAGCTTAAACTTTTGATTTGATCCACCATGATATTGAAATAATATTGTATTTACTCCACCAGCTATTTTTCCGCCTTGTATATCTAGACAATACTTTTCATTAATATAAGAACATATAGAATAATTATCTGAGTCAGTATTTTTAATAATCCATCTTTGATTTTTTCCGTTATTATTGTTATATATAGTCATTTTAGCACTATTTTTAACTATACCAGCAGGTAAATCAATAACATAATTATTATTTAAATAACTACTAATAATATAATAATTGTCTTTTTTTGTTATTCGCCACTTTTGATTATCTCTTCCATGTGTATTATATAAAAGAATATTATTTCCACCGTATACTTTTGCACCAGATATATCAAGTGAATAATCTGTATCTATAGAACTTGAAATAGTATATATACCATCTTCTAGTGCACTTACATCACTAATAAATAGCAATGAAAAAACAAATGTAATCATAATTGCTATAATCTTTTTCATAATACCAACACCTCTCATTTATATTATTTATCTTTTTTTCATTTTTACTACATCTTTAGTATACCATTTTATGGCTTAAAATAAAAGATAAGAAACAAAATTATAGTTATTCTTTTAAAAAAAAAATAATGATGTTATAATTAAATTGAGGTAAGAAAAATGACTAATAAAGAAAAAATAAAACTACAAAAAGTTCAAATACAAATACTAGATGAAATAAAGCGTATATGTGACGATAATAATCTTAAAGTTTTTCTAATTGGTGGAACTTGCTTAGGGTCGGTTAGGCACAATGGTTTTATTCCATGGGACGATGATGTGGACATTGGAATGATGAGAGATGATTATGAAAGATTTATAAAGATTTGTAAAAAAGAACTTGATTCTAAATATTATTTACAAAGTATGGATACAGATGATGATTATCCACATTCATTTATTAAAATTCGTGCCAATAACACTTTGTTATTAGAAAAACTTAACGTAGGTAAAAAAATGCATCAAGGAATATTTGTTGATATTTTCCCATTCGATTATGGTAGCAACCATATGATGCTTAACAAATTAAAACAAATATATAGTATATTTATAAGAGAAGCTTATTTTCAATGTTTAGGTTATCCGGTAAAAGCAAAAACAACTTTTCAAGCAATTACCCTTCCTATAATAAAAGCCTACGCTAAAATACATAGCACCAGTTTTATTAAAAGAAAATGTAAAAGATTTATTTCAAAACAAAATAGAAAAAAAAGCAAATACATTTGTAACTTTGTAGGATATGCTTTGTTTAAAGATATTTACGATGCAGATATATTTAATGAATATACTACTCATAAATTTGAAAATAATAAGTATTGTATTTTTAAAAATTATGATAAATATTTAACTACGTTATATGGAGATTATATGACCCCGCCACCTAAAGAAAAACGAGAGATAGGACA
>CADBMO010000067.1 GCA_902795755.1 uncultured Erysipelotrichaceae bacterium
ATTAAAATAACAAATAACGCAAGTGTTTGACCTTTATTATTCATTATATATCACCCTCTTAGTAGATACATCAAATGCTGTTTTGAGAATTTTATTAATACCTGGGGTAATTGGTTCAATACTACTTTTTATTTCAAGCGTGGTATATTCATTATTTGTAGAAACAGTTAAAGCAATATTTTTATTAGAATTTGTTTTAATTATATTAATAATCTCATTTTCACTTTTTCCATTTTTATAAAGTGAAACAACATCCATTGATATAGTCTCTAATTCATTTTTTTCATGAACTATTCTTGCAAAATCAATAATACCAAAAACTAATAACAAAATTATTGGTAATATAATTACAAATTCAACCAATGCTTGCCCTTTGTTTTTCATATAGCCACCCCTACTACACCTATTATCAATAAACATTATATCAAAATAATTATTACTTATCAACAAATCAATTAAAAAAAATGAAACTAATGTGATATTATGTTTTTATAAACTAACATGCCGTTAGAATCTATAAATAACTTATAATAAATTTCAAATAAATGTTATAATATAAAAGGTGATTATATGAGAGTTTTAATTTTATCTGATATACATGGTGCATATGATGATTTTATGTACGTTATTAATAATGAAAGATTTGATAAGATTGTGATTTTAGGAGATTTATTAGGATATGGTTTTTTTGATGATGAAAGTGAAATACTTGAAGAACTAAAAAAAATTAAAAACAAACTAATTTTAATTAGAGGAAATTGTGATAGATATATTAATTATGAAAAATATGATTTATATGCACACGATGAAATATCATTAACCATGAATAATCATATTGTAACCTTTACCCATGGTCATATTTATTCTAAAGGATTTTTACCAGAGTATCATGGCGATATCTTTATTCAAGGTCACACACACATTTCAATGCTAACAAAAGAACAAGGAATAATATATGCTAATCCAGGTAGTATTGGAATACCAAGAGGGCTATCTAAAAAAGGATATTTATTATTTGATAATAATAAACTTATTTTAAAAACAATTGATAATAAAATAATAAAAGAAATGACTATTTAATAACCATTTCTTTTTTAGTTTAAATTTCTTAATTTTTCCATTTTTTCTCTTATAGACTCTTCCCTAGATTTTTTTTCTTGCTCATCTTTTATATATTTATCATTTTCAAATTTAACTATATCAGTTTCTTTTATACCAGAGTCAAATTGTGTTATATTTACGTTTATTATATCACCAGTTTCTATGTTTTCTAACGTAACAATATCCCCAACTATTTTATCAACTGCGTATTTCATATTATCACCTATCCATTAGTATCAGTATTAGATGTCGTTATATTAATGTTTTTACCATCACTGGTTAAAATAATTGTTCCATCTAAATCTGTACGATATATTTTAATATTTCTATCATTAAGATTATTTATAGTTACTTTTTCTGGATGATTATATATATTATTTTTACCACAACTAATTATTGCATAAGTTGGATTCACTTTGTCTAAAAACTCAGGTTTACTTGAATATGATGAACCATGATGGGCAACTTTAAGCACATCAGATTTTATGTCCTTATCAAGTATTTTCTTTTCAACACTACTAGTTGCATCACCAGTAAACAAAAATGAATTATTTCCAAATGTTATTTTTAATACTATGGAAGTATCATTTAAGTCGCTACCTTCTTCACCAACATACAAAATAGTAACATCAGCATCACCTAGTTTAAAAGTATCATCTATTTTTGGAGTTGAAAATTTTAATTTTTTTTCTTCTAACGCATTTAATACATCTTCAAAAGTTTTAGTTGTTGACATAACATATGGCATATAATAAGTATCTATTTTAAAACTATTAATAATATCATCCATACCACCTATATGATCTTCATGGGCATGGGTTGCAATTACATATTTAAACTCTTTAATATCATTTTCTTCAAAATAATTAACTAATTTTTCACCATCTTCGTTGTTTCCAGCATCAATTAACATATATTCATTATTGTTTTCTATTAAAATAGAGTCAGCTTGGCCAACATCTAAATAAGAAATCTTCAAATTCCCATTTACTTCTGCTTTTTTCTTTTTATCTTCACTTTTTACATTAGCAATACTTGCTCTTGTTTCTTTAATATTGGTCATAAAACTTGTACCAAATATAACATACCCTAATATTAGTATCCCCACAATTATTCTTACAAGTTTTCTATCACTCATATTATCACCTAATAATATAATAACATTTTTTTTAATAAAAAAAAAGCTAATTACTCAGCTTCCTTAGTCTTAATTACTTCTTTTCCCTTATAGTTACCACATTCTGGGCATACTCTATGTGGTCTTATTTTAGCACCACACTTAGGACATTTTACTGTTCCGTTAGCTTCTATTTTGTAGTGAGTACGACGCATTCTTTTACTAGTCTTACTAATTTTTCTTGCTGGAACTGCAAATAATTGGATATCCAACTTTAACATAATTCTCACTCCTTCCCTACTCTTTGATATAATCACTTAGTTTTGCGAGTCTTGGATCTATTTCTTCCTTTTCTTCTTCCTCGCTAACAAGACGCCATCCATCACCTTCTAGTGATTCTTCCTTGGCATCAGGC
This sequence comes from uncultured Erysipelotrichaceae bacterium, assembly GCA_902795755.1. Classification (GTDB taxonomy): domain Bacteria; phylum Bacillota_I; class Bacilli_A; order RF39; family UBA660; genus Aphodocola. Next base: position 2,634 of record CADBMO010000067.1, read on the forward strand.
GCAAGAACTCTTAAAGGAACATCCGCTAATATATTTTGCCATATTATTGGAAAAATATCAAGTCTATTTTGAATAATTTGTAAATTATTCTCATTATTTTCATCAATTATCTCATTTATTTCTATATCAAAAGGGTAATCTACGTCTTTTAACGTTCTAGCACATCCTAAAACCATGCAACCTGATACCTTGATATCTAATTCATAGTTTTCTTCATTATTATAAATATAACCTTCCACGTTAACTTTAGAAATTCTTCTTATATCAGTATCTTTTAATTCTTCTTCTGGTACAATTAAAGTACCACTTACCGGTAATTCATATGAATTATTAGTAATCATCTTAGTTAGATCAATAATCATTTTATCACCTTCTAGCAAGTTAATTATACTATTAAAAGTAGATTTTTTCAACAACATCTTATATAATAATTATATGGAGGTTAACATGAAAGTACTATTTGTTGTAGCAATGGATCGTGAAGCGATTAGATTTGCAAAAGATTATAAACTTAA
>CADBMO010000068.1 GCA_902795755.1 uncultured Erysipelotrichaceae bacterium
AGAAAAATCACTAATGCCTATTGGATCTCTAGTTATTCCATCAGCAACTATAGCTTCATTATCATTTGCGTAATATTGATCTTCAATTGGAAAATTTAATCCTACTGTCATTGTATTATCAAATGTATTCTTATATACTAACATTATTTCACCTCTTTTTTCTGCATTAAGATGTGTAGGTATTAATTTTTAATCAAAGTTTTTTCTTTATATATACTTATAACATATAAATCTAAACTATCATTATTCTTATCATATAAAACATTATCAATTATTGATACCATATGATAAAAGTCTTTTTTATCCCAACAAAATACTAAATATTTCCCATCATCTAAATTTAAATCTTTTAATTTAAAATCTTTACCATAATCTATAGAATTGGTCTTCCTTCTTTTCATATAAGTTTCAAATACTTCTATATCATTAAATGAATTACAGTTTAATTCTTTTGCTATTGAACATAATTCGTTATATACATCATCATATTTCTCATTATATGTTTTACAAAAAGATCTTATAACGCAATTACTTTTTCCTTCGTTATTAGCAACATAGTATTTTTCAAATTTCATAATATCTCCTTTATTTATTAAATTTATTAATTGATTCACTTGTATCCACTTTATATCTACAAGTATTTTTAACTGCATTTACACCATCAGGTTTTATTATTTCTAATAATTTACCACCATTATTTTTAATTATCATATTAGAACCAATATTATCTTCATTACATGTAATTATAACTTCTTTATAGCCCATATCATACATCATTTTAATTAACATATGGCATATTAATGTTCCATACCCTTGTTTCCTTTTGCTAGGTATTACACCATACATAATGTGACCTGCATATTTAAAAACCTCATTATTTAATTCTGGATTTAATCTAATACTTGCATGACCAATTATTTTATCATTTTCTATAACCCAATAATATATTTCTTTTATTTCATTATTTCCAATACCTTGTTTTATTAGCTCATTATTTTTTAATATATCATTATAATTTTTAGGCGTTGCAAATGGTTCATAATCATCATAATATCTAAGATAATCATTATTATAATCATCTAATTTATCTATATCAGTTATATCATCTTCTTTTAAAAATATATTTTTCATATTAACCTCATTAATTATCTATCTTCTTTTTTATCAAAATATATATCAGCCAATAGTTTTTGTGTAATATTTTCTCTTTCTTTTTTTATATCAACAAAATCATATATATAACAATCAAATGCTTCCCAAATTGTTAAAGATGCAATAAATGCAACTACTTCTTCTAATAAAGGAATATTAAAACTATGTAACAATAACAAGTAAATAAGTAGTGCAAAAAAACCAAATAATAATAACTTAAGTATTTTATATCTTGATCTTTTGTACTCTTTTTGAATCTTATATAATTCTATAGCATAATGTTCACCAAATAGGTTTTTAACTAGTTCTTTTTCTTCGTTATTTAGATTTAATCCTAAAATATAATAATTAACTTGAACATCATTATTTAAAACAGATGATTTGTCATCCAAATATTCGTATACTGAGTTTTCTAATGATATTTGATTATCAATGCTTCTATCATCAAATAAACTACTTTTATTATCTAATTTAATAAAGATATTGGCATCACCATTAGTGGTAATAAACTCACTATTTACATAATTATTAAAATACGACTCTTTAGAATACTCTTTTATTTTATTTCTAACTTCTTTTTTTATATTATTCATAATTCCTCCATATTTAAATTATAACATAGATTAGATACTTTACACCATACTTGATTTTTTCTTTAAATCATCTTAAAAAATATATATAATAATAATGGTGATTATATGAACACAATAAAAAACATACCTGAGTTTTGGTGATTAAAACATTACATAATGGATAATGGTTATAATGTGGGTCATAAATTATTTTCCTTAGGGCATATCATTTGGCTTGCAATTATAATATTTATTTGTATATTAGTTACAAAAAAATCTAAAAAAATGTCTAAAAAGAAACAAAATACATTCAGAA
>CADBMO010000069.1 GCA_902795755.1 uncultured Erysipelotrichaceae bacterium
TATACTATATTTTACAAATTTTTCATATACTCCCATTGAAATTTAATAAGAATTCATATATAATATTTTTAGAAAGAGAGCGTTATAGTTCGTAAGCTGCCTGCTAATCGCTCCATATACTAATTAGAGCTTAGTTAATAACTAAGCTCTTTTTATATATATAATCATAATATATGTATTTATATAAATAATGAGTTAATAAAAACGTCTTACACTTGTATGACGTTTTATATTTTTATTTATCCATTTTTACCTTTAGACCAGCTTCTATTAAATTCTGCGTCTTTCTTTTCTAACTTTTTTATTCTTTTTTTATGTCTATTTTTATGTTTATTAAAGTCAAAATCTAAATAATTTTGACCTTTATACAAAAGATCATCCTCTCTATTTTTTCTTGCAATATTTATAAGTCTTTTTTCCTCATCACTTAAGCGAATTGAATCAGCAAAACACTTTCCACAATACATATATAAACCTGCTGCTATTGAAAGAGGTAACGTTGTAAACGCCCTATCTTCGCCCAAACCACTAAGCGTTGCAACTCCAATTTCATGATATGCCCATATTGTTGAACCTATACCACCTAACAAACTAACAGCCGTCTTTATATCCTCTTTTATTCTAGAAGATCTAGTATTATATATTTGAATATCTAATTCTTCTTGTTCAGTCATTTCGCTTTCTATCATTATTAAAACCTCCTTAACTCATTAATTTTATTATATTATTTTTTATATTAAAAAGCAATAACGTTCTATCACTTAAAAATCAACAAATAATTATTCAAAAAAATAACAGCTTTACTGTTATTTTTATAAATCTATTTTAACATCTTCTTTTTTAGCCTCATCTGCTTCAAAGAAATCTTTCTTTGTCATACCTTTACCTCTTGCAATACTGCTAGTTGGAAAAGATACTAATAACTGATTATATATTGAAACATTTGAGTTATACAATCTTCTTGATGCTTGTAAATGTTCTTCAACATCTGCTATAGATTGTTGTAATGTTTTATAGTTTTCACTAGACTTTAGTTCTGGATAATTTTCTGCAAGAACGTTAATCTTCTTCATATTTTCATCCATTGCTCTATTTGCATCATTCTTTTCCTTCATAGACATTCCATCACGAAGTTTAATTACTTCAAATAGTGTCTCTTTTTCATGCTTTGCATATGCCTTTACAACATCTATCATCTTAGTTAAAACATCATATCTTTTTGTTAATGCAACATCTATACCTGATGATGCCTCATCAATTTTAACAACTGCTCTATTTAATCTATTAGATGTTGAAATAAACCAAATAATTATTATTAATAATACAACTGCTACTGGTATTATTATGTATAATGGATTCATACTACACCTCCTTCCTAAATAAATCATTATCTAAGTTTAATTGATCTACGAAATCAGTAATTAACTTTATGTCTTGTGATATTTCATTAATAACCTTTTCTTCATTAATCTTTTTAAAGATACCATGTTCAAATGAATCCTTACCATTTTGAAGCCCAATATGTAATTTATTATCAACAAAACAGAACAATAATCTTCCATTTATACTTTCAGATACCCTTTTTATCTTTTCCATTAATGATGGGGTAAGTATATAAAATGCATCATGTTCATCTTGAGCAAATATTCTAAAACGTTTATTAAAATCTTCATCTTCCATTTGAACTTTTTTATACTTTAAGTCAGAACCCCAATTACTAATTCTAGCGTTTCCAAATCCTTTTTGACATACTTGTATATTTGCTTTAAAAATCTTATTAAAATCAAATACCATCCATCTACCTCTAAATAGGGTTACCCAAGTAGTTTGGGTATGTCCATCACTATCTGTTGTAGTGTGCTCTTCTTCTATATGTACATCTGCTTGAGTTACACTTATACCTTTATAAGTACCATAAATATAGTCATTAGAAGTATATCTATCTCCCATGTTCATCATTTTTGTATTTGCAATTATATCTCTTTTTAAACCACTTTCTGGTCTATAATCTAAGTTTTCAAATATTGACTGTAATGATTTTAATACATATGTATTTTTAAATGCTAAAGAAAACTTTTTCCTTGGACCAATATTAATAATGGTAGTAAGCACAAAACCAAACACAAATATAAAAAACGCAATCGGTGTTTTAAACATAACACCTACCACAACTGATATTATTATTGATATAAAAATACCAATTAGTTCAATTCTTTTAGCTTTTTTTCTTAATCTTTCTACTTCTTCATATCCCATTTATATCACCAGTATAATTATATCAAACATTTATTAAATTATATATAAATAATGCGTACTTTACATTATTTTATGTATATCAACATCACTTATATCAATATCATAATTATTTAAGCCTATTAACGGCTTTTTTTCATCTGTTTTATGAAAATCAGAACCAACGGTAATAAATAGGTTATTATCATTTGCTATTTTATTCCATTCATCTATTTCATTTATTAATCTATTATTCTTATCAATATATAAATAAACCGTCTCTAAACCATCCGCATTAATATCAAGAGCAACTTTTAATATTTCTTCTTTCGTCATATTATTTTCATACTCATACGCAACCGGATGTGCTAATACTACTTTCCCACCTGCTTGTTTTATCAAAACAGAAGCTTCCTTTGGCGCTAACGTATTTTTCTTAACATAACAAGGGCACCCATTATTCATAATTGTTTCAATAAATTCTCCCATACTTGGTATATGGTTAAAATCATTTAATAACTTTTCTTTATTATTGATATTACTTATAACATCATTTGCAATATGTGCTTTAGTAACTGATTTTATGCTTTCTAATTTTTCTATATTAACCTTATACCCATACTCTATTAATTTTTTTGATACGTTTTTTAAATATATTTTCCTAGAGTTTCTTAACTTTTTTATTTCATTTAATAGTTTTTTGTTTTTTATATCAACTCCATACCCTAATACATGAAATTTAGTATTACCTATTCTGGTAGATATTTCAATTCCTGGTATTATTGTTATATTCTTTATTTTTGCATACTCAAATAAATCAATAGTATATGCATCTAACGTATCATGATCAGTTATGGATATTTTGTTAATACCATTACTATAAGCCATATCAATTATTTCACGCGGTGTATACATACCATCTGATTTATTCGTATGAATGTGTAAATCTATCATAACATCACCTATATTAATTATATCATCTTATATAAAATATTATCAAAAATAATTGACACCTCTTTTTTACTATAATAAAATATAAATGGAAGGTACAGTATGAAAAAACAAGAGAAAAAAAGAGAAACAAGACTTGATATTATGAGGGTTACTTCTATGTTTCTAGTAATAATTATACACGTTGCTAATTGCTATTGTAGAAACTTTCATAATATATCACACACATCATTTTTAATCGCACAAATATTTAATATACTTGCAAGAGTATGTGTTCCGGTATTTTTTATCATTAGTGGTGCCTTATTAGGTAAAGCGCCATTTAATTTAAAAAAATATTTAAAAAGGATATCTAGGTTTGTAATAGTAATAATACTTTGGGATATCATTTATCTACTTTGGGAGACCAAAGTAATGGGAATTACTTATGGTAAAAGTTGGACATATCTATTACATGATCAATTTAGAAAACATCTATGGTTCTTATACACAATACTATTTATATATATTTTACAACCTTTAATATCACTTATATTAAACAAAATTAAATGGAAAGGTCATATTATTGTCTTCCTACTATGGCTAGGAGCATGTGCTTTGCTAACTTTAAAAATGGGACATGTTACAAAATACATATTAAAACAAATTTGTGATGGTGGATATTTTGTAATAGGAAGTATATTATATGAACACACAAAAGATAGAAAATGGAAGAAAATAAATGTTCCTTTAATTATAATATTTATTGCTACTAACATAATAAACGTTATAATGAGCTACAACACATCTATTATACGCAATCTTAATTATAAATCATACATGGCTTATACTTGTCCATTAATTATGATTTCATCTTTAGCAGTATTTATATTGGTTATGAATAA
>CADBMO010000070.1 GCA_902795755.1 uncultured Erysipelotrichaceae bacterium
ACAATATTCTATAATTAACATTTTAACTATATCATATTGCTTTTAATTTTTTCATTTTTTGGTCTCACATCATTTACAAGTATACAACACCACTTTCTTTATTATTATGTTATTATGCATATTAATAATACTACAAAAAATGTATTAACGTCAATTGTAACAAATTGTTAATGTAAAGAAAAAAAGACTTTTTAAAAGTCTTTTTCTCTCCCCTTTATATTCTATCTAATTAGTTAATTGCTCTTTTGTTTCCAGTATATGACCAACCATCAATTGAAGTCTTAGTAGACCACATATAATGTTGTTCACATAGTGGTTTATATGTTTTTTCTGCAGGTACGGTATCACGTTCATTTACTGTTTTTGTACATGTTTTAGCATCTTCATCAAGTAAATAATCATTACCATATCTTTCACAGCTTAATACTGTTTTTGTTGTTTTTATTTCTTTAACACATTTATTAGTATCTGTTAAAGAGTATCCTGGATAATCTTCACAAGTATAAATTGTCTTTGTCTTGTTAGATTTGATACATTTACCAACAGTACTTGATTTAACTGTTCCTGCTGGACAAGTACAAGCATTTACTAATCTCTTTAACGTACATTTACTACCATTTAACGTATAAGTTCTAGCAGTAGTATTTTCTGGACAAGAATAAGTAGTTTTTGAACACTTAGTCTTATCACTAGTTTCATCCCATCCTGCTGGACAAGAGTATTCAGTTTTAGTTATTAGACAGTTTTTACCACCATCAGTTGGAGTTCCTTTTGGACAACTATAACTTCCAGTAGTTTTCTTAGTACAAGTTCCTTTATTTTTATTTAAAGTATAACCTGAACCATATGAACTACATGCAGTTTTATCATCGTAATAACTTTCTGATTTAGAACATCTTGAACCATCTGGACTATATCCACTTGGACAAGTTTTACTTGATCCTGTTGCAGTATTACTTATACAACTAGCTTCTCCATATTTACTATATCCACTTGGACAAGTATATGAATAAGTATATTCTTTTGTAAAGTGCCAATAACTATATTTTTTAGTTGTGTGGCTAGTTGAGCAAGTTGGACACTCATCTTCTTCAAATGCACCAACGTATACTAGTTTTTCAGTTTCACCAGTATAAGCTAAACTGCTTGATGATGATGTATAAGTATAATCATATACCCATCTTGAAGAAGTTGCTTCTTTTCTTGCACTTATTATTTCATATGTTCCAGATGTTAAGTAGTTTGCATAAACTTTCTTAACTGTTGCATATGCTGGTTTTGTATCAGTAGTTATTACAGCGTCTGCTGTTACTTTTGAAGTTGTAATTGTTTTTGTTGCATTACAAGTATCAGTTTTCTTGTTTGCATCTTCAGTTGAAGTTACATATTTAGGTGCACATACTGCATCTACTATTTCACCAGTAGTTGATGAACTTCCTGAACCAGAGCCACTTCCAGTACCATCATCAATAATGTTTCCATCATCGTCAACGATAACTGTCTTTTCTTTAGCTGGTTTTGTATCAGTAGTTATAACTTCAGTTGTTTTTTCATCTGCTGTTACAACGATAGTTTTAGCCTCGTCTTTAACACAGCTTTCTTCTATTAAATTATATCCAGTTGGACATACATATTTATCAAATTCTTGTGTACAAATATTCTTAACGAATTCATACTCATATACTTTAACAGTTGGTTCTGTTGTTTGTTTACTAGTTAAAGTAGTTCTCTTTGTTGTTGGTTTAAATGTAGTTCTTCTATTAGATGTATATCTTCTAGAATAAGAAGTTCTATATCTAGATGTACCAATTGCACTTCTAGCTTTAGTTGCTTCTTCTGTAGTAGTAGTTTCTAGAAGCTTACAAGTATTACTACAAATATCATAACATCCAAAGTGTTCAATTATATAATCTTGTTTATCAGAACAAGATAAGTAAACCTTAATAACATATTCATCTTCTAACTTAGTAATTTCTACGTAAGAAGCTGTTTTGCTACAATATTTACCATTAGAATCCATTAAAGGCATGATCATTTTATTATCAATCATTTCTTGTAATGTCATTCTTTTTGATTCATTGATCTCTTTTGGTAACCTTTCTACTGTATAGTAAGATTTAGCTACATCCTTCATCCTATCTAAATTATCACTAAATATTTGATTATTTAATGGTTTTAAATCAGGCATTGGAAATAACCATATTAATAAAAATATGAAAATTATTATCAAAATAAGTCTAACAAGTAGTCCTTTTATTGATATTCCTCTTCTTTCTTCCATCAAAAACTCCCCCTTTTCCTGATCGAATGCCCACTATGATAGCACTAATGTTTTTATTTGTCAAGCATTTTTTCCGGTTTTTTTATTTGTCGTTTTTCCTATCTTTTATATATACAATCGTACATCCTGCATTAAACATATTTAAATGGTAACTTTCTACGTATTTGCTATGTTTTAAGTATTTATAAACCTCTTCTTTTATAATTCCTTTACCAATTCCATGCACAACTAATACTTTCTTGTTTTTTAATACGTAATTATCATAAATAAATTCTTTTATAAGTACCCTTGCAGAATCTTTTATTTCACCGTGCAAATCAATTGTTGGTAAACTATTAGTAAAAAAATCATCAAATTTATTCATTTTCTATACCTTTTTGCATTTTATAAGCTTTAAATACATTTTTTAATAAGCATGCAACGGTCATTGGTCCTACTCCGCCTGGTACTGGAGTTATCAACGCAGCTTTTTTACTTACTTCATCAAAATCAACATCCCCGCATAAAGTACCCTCTTCTTTATTAATACCTACATCAATTACCACAACGTCATCTTTTACCATATCTTTGGTAATTAAATTGGGATGCCCTGCTGCTACTACTAAAATATCTGCTAACTTAGTGTATTTTTTAATATCATAACTTTTTGAATGACATACACTAACTGTTGCGTTTTCTTTTAAAAACAATTGAATAAGTGGCTTGCCAACTAAGTTACTTCTTCCTACTATTACCACGTTTTTAGATTCTAACTCTACGTTATACGCACTTAATAATTCCATAATTCCAAGTGGTGTACATGAAATAAGGCCATCATTATCTAATACTAAGTTACCAACGTTTTGATATGTTAATCCATCTACGTCTTTTAAAGGATCAATATGATTAATTATTCTTGCTGCATTTAATCCTTTAGGAAGTGGTAGTTGAACGATTATTCCATTTACCTCATCGTCATCATTTAATCTTTTTATTTCTTCGATAATCATCTCTTCAGATATAGTATCTGGAAACTTAATCTTATCAAACAAAATACCAACTTCTTCACAAGCTCTTTTTTTGTTTCTTACATATATGTTACTTGCACTATTATCACCAACTTGAATAACTACAAGTTTTGGATTAATACGATATAACTCAATATCGTTTTTTAATTTCGTTTTTATTACGGATGAAATTAATTTTCCATCTATTATGTTATTCATCTAGTCACCTTCTTTATATAAAGGATGTTCGTCACAAAGCTTTTTTACCCTTCTTTTTAGATCTTCTAATAGTTCATCATCTTCAGTATTATTTAAACAAGTACTAATTATTTTTCCTACTTCCATAAAATCTTTTTCAGTAAATCCCCTTGTTGTCATTGCTGCGGTACCAAGTCTTATACCACTTGTTATAAATGGTGTGGTTGGATCATTTGGTACCATGTTTTTATTACAAGTTATTCCAATTGAATCTAATATAGTTTCAGCTTCTTTACCAGTCATATTAACCGACTTTTTCGTATCTACTAATAATAAATGGTTATCAGTACCATTTGAAACTATTTTAAATCCTTGCATCTTTAATACGTCACATAGTATTTTTGCATTTTTAACAACTTGCTTTTGATACTTTACAAAGCTTGGTTGTAACGCCTCTTGAAAGCATACTGCTTTTGCTGCTATAACATGCTCTAATGGACCACCTTGAATTCCAGGAAAAATTGCTTTGTTTACTTTTCTTATTATTGAAGGATCATCTGTAAGTATTAAACCACCTCTAGGTCCCCTTAGCGTTTTGTGAGTAGTAGATGTAACTACGTGAGCATATTTACAAGGATTTTGGTGCAGTCCTGCCGCAACTAAGCCAGCGATATGTGCCATATCAACCATTAAATATGCGCCAACTTCGTCAGCGATTGATCTAAATTCCTCAAAATCAATTTTTCTTGAATATGCTGATGCTCCTGCCAAGATTAGTTTTGGTTTGATTTTCTTAGCAAGTAGCCTTATCTCATCATAATTAATTTGATTAGTCTTGGCATCAACGTCATATGAATAAAAATCATAATCCATACCACTAAAACTCATAGAAGAACCATGTGACAAATGACCACCAGACTCTAATTTCATACCAAGTACTTTATCACCTTTATCAAGCAAAGCACGATATACAGCCATATTAGCAGATGAACCAGAGTGAGGTTGTACGTTAGCATATTTTACGTTAAATAGTTTCTTAGCAGATTCTATTGCAATTGTTTCTACTTCATCTATATATTTACACCCACCATAGTATCTTTTACTTGGATACCCTTCTGCATACTTATTAGTAAGTACACTTCCTTGTGCCTTTAATACTTCCTTAGAAACAAAGTTTTCTGAAGCAATCAACTCAATTGTATTTTGCTGTCTTTGTTTTTCCTTTTCAATAATTTCAAATATGGTCTCTATCATGTTATCATTCCACCTTTATAAATTTATTTAAATATATTGAATATATATATTTCTCTATGTTTGTTGCATTATATATATTTCTAATACCAATCTCATATAAATCTAACTGAATCTTATATCTTTCTTTTAGTTTTTGTAGACTATCAACTTTATCAGTTTTATAATCCACTATATAATAAGTATCATCTTTTATAAATAATAAATCAATAACACCACTAGTTAATATCTTACCATTTTTTAGTGAATTATCATAGTACAAAGATGGTATTTCAAAAGTAATTTCTTTTTCCTTATATACTATACTACCTAACATTATACTATATAAATCGGATGTTAAATATGCAAATATTTTTTCAATGTTAATTAAATCTAACTCTTCTTTGGTAATGGTGTTGTTATTAATAAAACCATTTAGCTCTTCTTTTAAAGATGTAATGCTATATTTCTTAACTGGTAGCACTTCAAATATCTTATGATACAGTGTACCTAACTTAGTATGATTAATACCATCATTTAAGAAATTTGGCATTCTCTTATAATCTTTACTTTTTTTAATAGCACTTACGCTTAAATATGTTGGGATAACATCTACCTTTGATAGTTCATTTAATTTGTTATACCAAGAAATATCAAAATGAGTTTTATTTATGTTTTTTACATTAAATTCGCTTTCATTAATTGTTTTTCCTTCTACTAATTTAACGTCTAACTTAGCATCTGTCGCAAACGTTTTACAATCCATACTACTTAAGTATCTTAATTCTTTAGACGAAGGATGTCTTAGCAGGCATGGCATAAGAATATCTAAATAACAATTTACGTTCTTTAAATAACTACTTGATACTAAGGCATCACTTCCCATTTTTGCAGATGCTTTATTTATAATAGATTCTAAATTACTAGATAAACCTGTAATTATTATCTTTTCTTTTGCCCTTGTTAATGCTACATAAAGTACCCTTAACTCTTCTGATAACATTTTATTTTTTTCTAGTATTTTAAATGCCATTTTTGGTATTGATTCATATCTTATTTTATATTCATCATCCCTTAAGTTAAACACAAGTCCATTATCACCATTAATCATTATCTCTTCTTTTAAATCTTTCGTATTAAATTGTCTACCTATTTCACATAGTATAACAACAGGATATTCTAATCCCTTTGATTTATGAATGGTAGTTATTAATACGTTATCATTATTAGAAAGTGGATTAATACCTTCTAATGATTCTTTATTCAAATTAATATTTTCTAAGTATGAAATAAACTCATGTAAACTTCTTTTTTTACTACTTTCAAAGTCTTTAGCATGTTTTATCATTTGAATTAAGTTTTTTTCTTTATTAACACCTTGTTTATCTGCAAGTACACATTCTAATACATTAAATGTTTTATAAACTTTGTTTAGCGTTTCATAAAGTGCATGATTATATGAATATTCTTTTAACTCTTTTAATGTGTTTATAAAACTAATAATACTTTCATTATTACTCTTTAATAAGTTATTATACAAACTATTATACTTATCATCATATCTTGCATCTATAACATCATCTAAACTAATGTTTATCATACTTGATGAAATAGTTGATAATAATGCCACATCGTCATACGGATTATCAATTACCTTTAACATATTAATAACTAGTTTAACTTCATAATTATCAAAGTATGATTTATTATCTACAGAGTATGCACTTATCCCTCTATTATTTAATGCTTTTATATAATATGATGAATTACTTGTACTTCTAAATAATAATGCTATATCAGATTCTTTAATATCACGCCACATACTTTTTTTATTATCATAAACCTGATATTTAGAATCTAATAATTCCTTAACTTTATTTGCAACAACTATTGCTTCTTTTTCAGCATTTATGATGTCATCTTCTTCTAGCTTTTCTTTATTATCTATTAATATTACTTCCGTATTTAAATTTGTACCTTCTTCAAAAGATGCTCCCAAATACAGTTTTTCATCGTTATTATAATCTATTTCTCCAAAAGATGAAGACATAACGTTTTCAAATACAAAGTTAGAAAAATCAAGTACTTCTTTTCTACTTCTAAAGTTTTTAGATAAAGTTATTAATTTAGGAAATTTATCTTTAAATGCATTATTTTTATCAGCGTTAAATATCTCTGGGGCTGCACTTCTAAACCTATATATACTTTGCTTAACATCTCCTACTATAAACAAGTTAGTATTATCTTTAGAAATAGCATTAAATATTACGTTTTGTACATTATTAGTATCTTGATATTCATCAATTAATATCTCATCATACTTTTCACTTAATCTTTTTGCAAGGTCAGTTTTTTTACCATCTTTAATTAATAAATCAACAACGAAAAAAGATACGTCTGAAAACGAAAATCTACTTAGTTTTTTCTTTTCTTCTAATAATCTTTCTTCAAAAGATTTTACAACTTCAAATAATACTTTTACATTTTTTTTACATAAATCCATATCTGATTTATATAACTCATCACTCATTTCATATAAATCTTTAAGTTTAGTATTTAATAAATCTTTTAAATCTGCTCTTATCATTTGGTTTTTTATTATTACGGAGTTTTCTTTTTCACCTTTTGGCGTGCAAAAAGTTAAAAACTTCTTACTTCTTAATCTTGATGCTAAATCATCTAAAGTACTAATGGCTAACAAATCATTTATTATGTTTAGATCTGCCTTTGCAACAACTATACTCTTATCAAAAGAATCTCCTTCGTTGTATAAATCATCTATTATTTCCTCATACAATGCTTTATATGACTTTAACTCTTCTTTTATTTCATTAATTAATAAATTTTTATAATAATCACCATCATAATAGCTAATAATATTTTCTATCATGCTATCTTTAAAGGTGATGGTATTTAAAAAACTACTTATTTTAAAAACTATGTCTTTAATTAAATCAATGCTGTTAGCACCAAAAAAGTTAAGCATATCTTCATAATCATCCACACTATTAAATGATTCTCTTAATACTTCTTTTATTACCTTATTCTTTAGTACGACTTCTTCTTCATTTGATAAAATATCAAAGTTTTTATCAATGTGTAGCTTTTCAAAATTATTTTTAACAATGTTACCATAAAAAGAATCCATGGTTGTAATATCACTTGAATCTACTAATGATAACTCTCTTTTTAGATGCTCGTTACTGCTATCTTTTTTGTATGCTTCTTTTATCTTATCTTTTATTCTTGATTTCATTTCCTCTGCTGCAGCATTAGTAAACGTTACAACAAGCAGTTTTCTAATACTCCCACCTGATAAAATGTATTCTATTACTCTTTGTGATAATACTGCTGTTTTACCAGATCCAGCAGCCGCAGAAACAATTATTTTACCACCACGTTCTTTAATAGCTTTTTCTTGACTGGTCGTCCACTTAGGCATTATTATCACCTTCTAACATCATAATAACCTCACTATTTTTATGAGTATCAACTTTTCTTTTTTTATCATTTTTATCATCAAATGCGCATACCGAAGAAAACTTACAATATTTACATGAATCAACATCTTTTCCAATTGGATCTATTTTAATATCTCCATCAAGCATTTTTTTAGATATCTCTCTTAACGTATTTTTTACGTTATTAAATATTAATTCTAACGACTTAGAATCATATAAGTACTCATCACTTATAGCGTTTCTTGATGTTATCTTAACGTAATCTGTAACATCATCGCCATATAAATCTAATCTATCTTTATCTATAATACCATTCATAATTAATCTATCTTTTATAGATTTATCTTTTTTATTACTAAATCTAGGTTCTTTTTCCTCTTTTAATAATGCTGGATAATATAAAAGGCCACTAGGTATAACTTTTTTATTAGTTAGATTACTACCATTTTCCTTAATTGCTAACAAGTATAAAAGCATTTGTAAGTTCAATCCTAAAAGTACTTCATCTAACTTAAACTCTTTTTTACCAGTTTTATAATCAATTATCCTATAATAATAATTATCATCATCTTCATAAGTATCAACCCTATCTATGGTACCAGAAAGTTTAATAATACTATCATTTAATTTTATTTCAACTGGTTTAATTACTTCATTATTACCTATTTTAAATTCAGTGTATGTTGGTTTAAACTTAGAAGAATCATTTTCATTTAAGATGTTTTTAATAACCTCTTTAGTGCTTTTTGATAGAACCTTTAATACGTATTTGGTTTCTTCATTTACCATTTTACCATTAGACTCTAAGTAATTTTTAGAATACTTATTAACGTAATAATCTAGGTTGTCTTTATCTATTTCGTTTAAATCATTTTTAATAATTTGTTCTAATACATAGTGTACAAAAGTACCTAACTGCCTATTATCAAATATATATTTTTCTTTTACTTTTAACCTCAATGCATACGCACAAAAATGATAAAAAGGACATTTAGCATATGACTCAATGCTACTTGGTGATATATTAATTTCATTTCCATATAATTTTTTTGCACTTTCTTTTGATATTCTTTTATTTAAATCATGTTTATGAGATATGTTTATATTATTAAATATATTTTCTTCGTATATTAAATTATTAGATAATTTACTTGCGTACTCTTTTTTTAGTATATTAACGTTATAATTTTTATCATTAGAGTAATTTACTAAATTTAGTTTACTAACTAAATTAGATAAATCATTTAATCTTAAATCAATACCAAGTTTATGATATGTTATCATTACGTTTTTATTATCTAAAAGCTTAGATAATAAAAAGTGTGTTTTATCATTATGGTTATTTATTAAGTCAATTAAGTTTTCCTCTTTAATATCATCATAACTAATTAAAGATGATGCTTTAAATTCTGTTTCTAATGATTTTATAGATGCATCTAATAAATATACAAATTTTTTATCTTCATATAATGCATCATTTAAGCTACATACTAAAACAGCATTATTTAATACTCTATTTGACTTATTTACTAAATCAAATACGTTTAATAAACCAAGCACCTCATGAATAGTCGTATAATCATTTAAATAATCATTAATGGATTCTAACGCTCTAACTAAGTTACTAGCACCTTCATAATCTTTTTCATATAATTTATCCATTATGCCTTCTTCATTTAAATATGTATAAAAGAATCTTAATATAGATAATTTATCATTTTCATGAATAACGTTTTCAAGTAGATACTTAATTGGCGTTAAAATACCTTCCTTTGCATCATTTAACTCTTTTAAATCGTTTTTATCATACTCATTTAAATTACCTTTATTACCATTTGGATTATATGTAAATGGTGCATAAAAATTATCATTTTCTAAATCCCAACTATAAACATAGTTATCTAATTTATCTACCATTTTATCATCTATCTTACAAATACCCAGTTTTAATAAACTTACAAAATTATCACATGTAAAACTGCCTTTTAAAATATCATTAAATATACTGATAAACCTACTAGTTAAAAGTCCTTCTTTTTCTTCTTTGTTATAAGGAATATTAAATAACAAATCAAAGTATGGATAATATTGGTCAATGTTATTTGATACAATTACAAAATCATCATAGTTATATCCTTCTAATACCTTTTTAGATATATCATTTAAAACAAAGTCAACTTCTTCTTCAATATCATTAAATTCATGGTATAAAAACTCGTTAGTATAAACTTTATTTACCGGGTCAATACCTAACATGTTTTTTAAATAATTATTATTTACGTTACTAGGAATAACAACAGCATTCATTTTTTCTATTAGAAGCGAATCTATCTTAGATGGTAATTCCAAGTCCAAGAATAAAACGTCGTCTTCAAACTCATGGTTATTAAGCATGTATTCTTTTAATAACCTGTCATTTATAAAATTATTTTCATCTAATAGTTCTTCATATTTTTTATATATTTTTTTTATATCGTTTATTTTATCATTATCTATTAGTTCATAATCAAAAAAATCATTATATGTGCTTAATAAATCATTAACGAAATTAAAACTAACATATTCTTTATAATTAGAAAGTGAACTACTTACCATTGATAATGCCTTATACATAATTAGATAATTTTCATAATCACTTATAAGCGTTTTAGAACCATCATACTCTTTTAATAAATAATTTCTAAGTGTTATAAAATTATAATTTTTATTTATATACTTCTTTTTATAATATATTTCTTTATAGGAAGGCACTATTATGGTTATATCATTTGATAAAGTTACATCATTTATATTTTTTATAATCATACTATCACCTTCTATATATTAATTATACCAAATAATAAAAATAAAAAGAATGATTAAGAA
>CADBMO010000071.1 GCA_902795755.1 uncultured Erysipelotrichaceae bacterium
AAACCTTTATACATATCAGTCCATTCATAGTTTTCACCATTAGCAGCATCTATTAAATTATCAATAGTACTAGGAACAACACCACCATGTAATTCTTTAAACCACATCTTAGCATGTTCTTTCTCATTATTTGCAGTTTCTTCAAAAATTGCAGCTATTTGCTCATAACCATCTTTTTTTGCTTTTGAAGCAAAATAAGTATACTTATTTCTAGCCTGTGACTCTCCTGCAAAAGCAGTCATCAAATTTTGTTCAGTCTTGCTTCCTTTTAATTCCATTTTTTTCCTTCCTCTCTAAACATTTTTTACAAATACCTACGTATTTAACATCATAATCAATTACTAAATTACCATCGATATAATTATTAGAATTATCGTTCCTAGGAATATCAATAATATTTTTACATTCATTACATATGAAATGATCATGTACTACATTTCTGTCATATCTAACAATTCCATCAACAACAATAGTTCTAACTTTGTTATGCTCACTTAACCATGCCAAATTACGATAAACTGTTCCCAAACTAATATTATAAATTACTTTTTCGGCAATATCATATATTTGATAAGCATTTAAATGATTATAACTACTATTAACAATATCAAATATACAGTCTCTCTGTTTTGTATTCCGCATAGTGCATCTCCTTAATAGTAATGATTACTAATAATAGTATATACTATTTATTTATAAATGTAAAGAAAAATGAATGAAAATAAATCATTCATTTTTACTCACTAACAAATCAGCCACTTTAGTAACATTTCCAGCCCCCAAAGTAAGAATTAAATCGCCATCATGTACATACTGACTCAAATATAATTTAATATCATCATAATTACTAATATAAAAAGCCTCTTTACCATATTTTTTAATTGCTTTTACAATATCATCCTCCGTAATACCATAAACATTTTCTTCTCTAGCTGCATATATATCAGTAACAATAATATGATCAAAATTTTTAAGTGCTTTGGCAAAATCATCTTTATGTTTGTAAGCTCTAGAATATGTATGAGCTTCGAATATAACCCAAGACTCATTATATTGTTTTTTATGTATAGCATTTGAAGTGGCCATTATTTCAGTAGGATGATGCCCATAATCATCATAAACACAGGCACCCTTAAATTTACCTTTATATTCAAGTCTTCTACTTGCACCTTTATATTTTTTTATACCCTTTTTAATATCTTCAAATAAAATATCATAACTAGAAGCAAGTGCAATAGCAGATAAAGCATTAAGTACATTATGTTCGCCTGGCACAGATAATTCTATTCTGCCTAAATTATTACCATCATTAATAACATTAAATCTAGCACAGCCTTCATCATCATAATCAATATCAGTAGCCATATAATCACTATCATTATTAATGCCATATGTAACTACTTTAGCACTAGTATTATCTTTTAATTCACTGCTATTTTTATCATCATTATTTATAACTAAATAGCCATCATCAGGTAAATGACTAACATATTTATTAAAAGATTTCTTTATATTTTCAAGATTTTTAAAATAGTCCAAATGATCATTATCAATATTAAGTATAATCGCAGATTTTTGTTTAAACGATAAGAAACTATCACAATACTCACAAGCCTCAATAATCAAAGTATCACTTTTACCAACTCTATAATTACCATTAATATTACTAAGAATACTACCAACTTGAATAGTAGGATCCCTACCAGCTTCAAGAAATATTAAACTAACCATTGAAGTAGTACTCGTTTTACCATGAGTTCCAGCAATTCCAATAGTATTAGAATACAGTTTCGTAATTTCGCCTAAAAATTCTCCTCTTTCCATCATAGGAATTTTTTTCTTTTTAGCTTCAATCATTTCAACATTATCTTCTTTAATAGCGGCAGTATAAACAAGAAAATCTATATCATCAGTTATATTATTTTTACTTTGAGGTACATAAACTTGTATACCATTTTCTTTAAGTTTGTCAGTAATAACAGAGTTAACTCTATCACTACCACTTACTTTATATCCCATATTAATAAGTATATCAGCAATACCACTCATACTAACACCACCAATACCAATCATATAAATATGTTTGCCTTTTTCAATAAATAAACCATTTTTATATTTTAATATTGTATTCTTAAATAATTTACCTCTAGTTTCAAAATCAGGAAATTGATCCCAACTAGCACAAGCAGGACTAAGTAAAATAACATCCCCAATTTTAGAATTATTATAAGCTAGTTCAGTGGCAGTAACCAAGTCATCGCAAACAATACAATTAACATTAATTTTATCACAAAATTCTTTAATTCTATTCTTAGTTTCACCATAAGTAATAACAAGTTTAGTATTCTTCATTGAGTCTTTTAATTCTTCAAAAGAATGGCCCCTATCTAATCCGCCCATCAAAAGAATAATATCTTTATCAAAAGAATTAAGAGCAATAATAGTAGATTCAGTATTAGTACTTTTAGAATCATTATACACTTCTCTTCCATTAATGTTTCCAACATACTCTAGTCTGTGTTCAACACCACTAAATGTAGTTAAAACATCAATAATAATATCATCACTAATATTATACCTTTTTGCACAAAGAATAGCACACATAATATTTTGATAATTATGCATTCCTTTTAAAACTATTTTGCTAGTATCAAGATATTTAACATTATCAAAATATATAAAACCATCCTTATAATAGCAATTTGTTTGATCAATACAAGAAAAATATAATTTACTACTTTTAATATCTTTGGTCATATCCATAACCTCTTTATTATCCATATTTATAATAGCAGTATCATACTTAGTATGATGATTAAATATTTTCTTTTTAGTCATAACATATCTTTCATGACTATCATGAAAATCAGTATGACATTCGTATATATTAGTTATAATAGAAGTATTAGTTTTAAAATCGTACATATCGCATAATTGATGATCACTAATTTCCATAACTAAATAATCACCACTTTTAATATTTTTAACATAATGACATAAAGGGGTACCTATGTTACCAGCTAATACAACCTTATCACCAAAAGCACGTTTCATTATTTCATAAATGATACTAGTAGTAGTAGTTTTTCCATTAGAACCAGTAACACCTATAATATTAATATCCTTATTTAAATAATGATAAGCAACTTCGATTTCATTAACAACAGGTATACCCATATTTTTAGCCTTAACAACACACTTATGATCATACTTAATACCAGGATTTTTGATCATAATATCATAAGAATCATCAAAAAAATCATCTGGTTTATCACTTAAAATGAATTCAACGCCTATTCCTTCTAGTTCTTTAACTTTATCATTATCTTGTGGTTTCACATCAGTAATTAATATTTTATTATCAGGAGCCAATAATTTAGCTACCTCATAACCACTTCTAGCCATACCTAATATAAATATTTTTTTATTTTTAAACATAAAAATCACTCCTTGTTAATTATATCACTTCTAAAAAAATAAGTAAATAATAGTTACAATTAATATATTATATTAAAATAAGAGAAAAAAAGTTTCTCCTATTCATAATCTACAATATATCTCTTAGAATAACATTTATAACCTAATTCCTCCATAAATTTAAAACTATCAGGAATTATAATAAATTCAACTAAAGAATAATTATTGTTATCAAAAAAATCATCTAACTTTGTTATAATATTCTCATCTTGAATGTTCTGAGCATATAAATTACAAACTATATCATTTTTAGAATAAAAATATTTTATACTTTTCATATCAATATCAGCAAATCTTTCTTTAGTGGGAATAGAATCACTATCAATTATTCCCTTAAACACTGATATCATTTTAACTTTATATAAATCATCCATAATATTAATAAGATTATCTTCATTAACTAATATAGACAAACGTCCATCAAAGGATAAATTATTATTAAGAAAATTTACACATTCTTTTACGATTACATCATCTATTTTATTATCACCAAAAGTAATACTAATTAAATCTTCTTCAGATAAAGAAACAAAGCCAAATAAAAACTTATTATCTTTTTTAACACCAAAAGTATTATTAATAAGTTGCTTTTCATCTACATAGGTGATATCAATCCCCATATCCCTAATATATTCTTTTATATTATCTTTATTTATCTTTTCAATCTTCATAAAAATCTCCTCAATAAACATTATATCATATAATCAAAAAAAGAAAAAGCCCAAACATCTCTAATTAGAGATATTTGGACATAAAAAAATA
>CADBMO010000072.1 GCA_902795755.1 uncultured Erysipelotrichaceae bacterium
TAAAAAGTAGTAAAAAATGATTGACAAATGTACCGATTTAAAGTAGAATTTAAATTGGTACATTTTATATCCCCACGTTAAGTTTGTATTGGGAACACAAACTTGATTAGGAAAGGAAAAATAATATGAAAACATTTATGGCTAATGCCGCAAACATTGAGCGTAAATGGTATGTAATTGATGCTAAGGGTAAACCACTTGGTAGAGTAGCAACAAAAGCTGCATCAATGCTAAGAGGTAAACATAAAGCAACTTTTACTCCACATGTTGATTGTGGTGATTACATTATCATTATTAACGCAAAAGAAGTAGAATTAACAGGTGATAAATTAAATAAAAAGATTTATTACAACCACAGTGGATACACTGGTGGATTACGTGAAAGAACAGCTAAGGTTATGAGAGAAAACTATCCAGTAGAAATGGTTGAAAGAGCAGTAAAAGGAATGCTTCCAAAAGGAAGATTAGGACGTCAAATGTATAAAAAACTATTTGTATATGAAGGCGCTGAACATAATCAAAAAGCTCAAAAACCAGAAACTATTGAGTTATAAGGAGGAAAGTAAATGGCAAAAGTATTTACAGGAACAGGTCGTCGTAAACGTTCAGTAGCACGTGTAAGAATGACTTCTGGTAAAGGTAACATTACTATCAATGGTAGAGATGTTAATGAATATCTTCCTTTTAAAACATTAGTAATGGATTTAACTCAACCTTTAGATGCAACAAAAACACGTGATAAATTTGATATTGAAGTAAACGTATATGGTGGTGGATTCTCTGGTCAAACTGGAGCAATAAGATTAGGTATCACTAGAGCATTACTTGAATATGATAAAAATACAGATCCTGAATCTGAATCATCATTCAGAAAGATTCTTAAAGCTGAAGGATTTATTACTAGAGATGCAAGAGTTAAAGAACGTAAGAAATACGGTCTTAAAAAAGCTCGTCGTGCACCACAATTCTCAAAGAGATAAAAAAGCTTTTTGGAAAGTCCGATTTTTCGGGCTTTTTTTGATGCTTAAATATATATAAATGACACTTTTTTCAGACTGCAGGCTACAATGTCTTTGCAAATCAACTGTGTAGGTAAGTAATTAAAAGGTTTGTATGGTATAATATATATGAGGTGAAAAAATGATAGAATCTAGATTATCGCCGAAGGTAGAAATAAGAGATAAATCTTTAAATGGAAAAGGTATATTTGCCAAAGAAGAAATAAAAAAAGGTGAAATAGTTTTTATTAAGGGTGGACATATTTTAACAAAAGATCAAATTTTTTCTTCAGGGGTAATTAATAGTTATTTTCCAATTAGTGATGAGTACTATTTGGGTGCTAAAAATATTTATGAAGAAGAAAAAATTAAACTATATCAAAATCATTCATGTAATCCGAATGTTGGACTACATGGTGAAATAACTTTTATTGCTATGAGGGATATAGAAAAAGATGAAGAATTAACTGTTGATTATGCTTTTATTGATAATGAAGATTATTCATTTAAATGTACTTGTGGTTCTGATAATTGTAGAGGTATAATTACTGGTTTTGATTGAAAAATAAAAGAATTACAAGATAAATACTATGATTACTTTGCACAATATTTAAAAGACAAAATAGATGAAAATAGAAATAAATAATTTTTATAGGAGGTACTTTATATGAGTGAACATAATATTAAAACTATAAACATGTATAATTCAGGTGGTGCACTTGAATATATAGGACATAAGGAAATAGATCCAGAAACGGAAAAATGGGAAAGATTGTTTAACTATGTTGATGATCAATTGAAAAAAGATAAAAATAAAAAAATTATTGAATTTGGAAGTGGTTGTGGGCAGCTTTCTCTTATGCTTCAAAATGCAGGTTATGATGTTATAGCAACAGATATTGTAGATGAATTTTTAAATGAACAAAACAAAATTGGAATTAATAATGTAATTAAATATAATTTTTTAAAAGACGATTACGATAGTATTTTTGATTTTAAAACTGATCTTATAGTTTCATGGAGAAATCCACATTTAGATATGGATGATATGAAAAAACTATTTGATGTTGCATATAACGCTTTAAATGATAATGGATTATTAATTATTAATTTTCAAAATGCAGATGTTCATCCTGAAGCAGAAATACTACCTAATGGAACAAAATATAATTATAAAATTTTAGAAGATAAAAAAACAAAAGAAAAAAGATTCTATGCCTATTATACTAAGGAAGATATTGACTATTTAAGAAAGGGTATGTTTGAAGTACAAGAATATCATAATGAAGGTGGAAAAGAAAAGAAAAACTGGCACGTTTTAGCATTGAGAAAAATTAAATAGCATATTAAGGAGGGTTTTTATGTCAAAAGAAGAAAATGTTATAAACTATTATGTTTTATGTAATAAACTAAAAGATGTTGTTAGAACTGGTTGGAAAGACTGGAAGGTTAATCGTGATAGAATAGAAAGTATTGCAGAACATATATTTGGTGTTCAAATGTTAGCGATTGCGATGAAGTCTGAATATCAATATGATATAGATATAATGAAAGTTATATATATGCTTGCAATTCATGAACTAGGTGAAATAATTATTGGTGACTTAACACAATTTCAAATAAGTAAGGAAGAAAAGGAAAAAATAGAACATGAAGCAGTTCACAATATATTGTCTTCATTAATAGATGGTGATCAAATAGAAAAATTATTTTTAGAATTTGATTCGTGTAAAACTCCGGAGGCAATGTTTGCATATCAATGTGATAAACTAGAGTGTGATATTCAAAGTAAGATTTACGACCAAGAAGGATGTGTTGATTTAACTCATCAAGAAGGTAATAAAACTGCTAATGATGAAATGGTAAAGAAGCTATTAGAAAGTGGTCAATCATGGTCTGACATGTGGTTAGAGTTTGGTCAAAAAAGATATCCATATGACGAAAATTTTATGTCTGTTTCTAGATATGTAAAAGATAATGCTATAGGTGAACCATTTACAAAAAGATTAAAGAAATAACTAATTAAGTTAAAAGTTCGATTATTCGGACTTTTTTATATTGACAATTATTTATAGAAGATATATAATATTATTGTATTAAGCAAGTAATACAATTAGGAGGAATTATGGATTTTACATTTGATAACAATATTCCAATTTATATTCAACTATTAGAATATATAAAAATTTATCTTATATCGGGAGTGTTTAAATGTGGTGATAAGCTTCCATCAGTAAGAGATTTTGCAAATACTTTTAAAGTTAATCCTAATACTATGCAAAAAGCTCTTTCAGAACTTGAAAGTATGAATTTAATATATACTGAAAGAACTAATGGTAAGTACGTAACTAATGATAAAAATCTTATTAAAAAGTTAAAAGATGAATATGCTGTGGAACTTGCTAAAAGTTATTTTGAAGGTATGAAGAAAATAGGATTAGGTAAAGCAGATTCTATAAAATATTTAAAGGAGATAGATGATTAATATGGAATTATTAAAGATTAAAAAATTAAGTAAGTCTTTTGATAATAAAAAGATACTTGATGATATTAATTTATCAATATCAAAAGGTAAGATAATCGGTTTATTAGGTAAAAATGGTGCTGGAAAAACAACACTTATAAAATTAATAAACGACTTATTAACACCTGATTCAGGTGAAATACTTTTTAAGGGTAAAACTATAGGGGTATATTCTAAAGAACATATATCTTATTTACCTGAAAGAACGTATCTTGATAAAAGTATGAAGATTAGTGAAGTTATTAATTACTTTTCAGAATTTTATAATGATTTTAATAAAGAAAGAGCATATAAACTATTAGAAAATTTAGACCTAGATTTAAATAGTAGAATTATTAAAATGTCAAAAGGTATGCAAGAAAAACTACAATTAATACTAGTGATGTCTAGAGATGCAGATTTATATGTATTAGATGAACCATTAAGTGGTGTTGATCCTGCAACAAGAGATTATATATTAGATACTATCTTATCTAATTTTAAAGAAGGAGCTAGTGTTATTATATCTACTCATTTAATATCTGATATAGAAAGAATACTTGATGAAGTTGTTTTTGTTGATAAGGGGAAAATAGTATTAGCATCTTCTGCTGATGAATTAAGAAAAAAAGAAAAATCATCAATTGATGATATCTTTAGGAGGATGTTTAAATGTTAGGTAAATTATTAAAATATGACTTTAAATGGATAAATAAAATTATGTATATTTATTTTATAATTTTATTTGTCATTAGTATTGCAGTAAGA
>CADBMO010000073.1 GCA_902795755.1 uncultured Erysipelotrichaceae bacterium
ATTTTCTTTTTCACTAATAGCACGTGCTACCTTAATACCATTTGCACCTGCTTGTGCAAGACCACGTGTGATACCAGCACCATCTCCGCCAACATATAAATTATGAATACATGTTTCAAAAATTAGAATCTGCTTCTACTCCATAAAATAATGTATGAGAATTAGTATTAATACAAAATAATAACAATATTATCAATTATATAAGCTTGTCATTAAAATATCATACAATTAGTAGATAAACTATTAATTAAAATTATTTAAAACAAAATCATATAAATTTGCTGTGTGTTTTTTATCTACTAAATAAATTTTACTCTCATCAAATTCATTTATTTTTTCGATAAATAAGTTTCCGTTGTAAATTGTAAATCTATCGTATTCATTGGAAATAATCCAATCATCATAAATATATTTTATTCTGTACTTTAAGAAATTATCAATATTTAAAAGAAAAGAATCTCGGTTCAAATCTATACTATATTCTTCCAAAATTTCATTAAACAAAATATTATCTAAATCAAATTCTTTTTCTTCTACGACATAGCTTTTAGAATCCATCTTTTCAATAAAAAGTTTTGTTATTTTCATTTCATCTGAATTAGGAAATTCAAAACCTTCCTTAAGCCAAAAATACATTCCTTTTTTTTGAAAAAGAATATTTTCTTCAGTATCACAATCAAGCACATGAGTTTCGAATATTTTTCGATATACACCTATAGTATATCCAACCTTATGACTTGTCCCATAAAAATCATATTTTATATAAAGATCATCAAAATTTTCTGGTTGAATATACAAATGACCATTGTAGAAAAACTTCTCAAATTGAAAATAATTCAAACATTTATTTCTATTAATTAATTCATCGCACCCTGCTAAAAACAAAATAATGAATAAAATTAGCATAAGTGAAAATATTCTACGCATAATACCCCCTTTTTATTCTATTTTTATTTAGAATGGTATATTTCATTGTTGAAACAAGCATGGCATTATTAAAAAATGTTCTAGGTACAATGGTTATAGAAATCTCAAAATATAGTTGTAATAATTCATTATTACACCTTCCTTGTCTTAATGCATCTCTAACAAAATGCAAACAATTTTTAGTAAATAAACAATACTTACCATCATATTTGTCTTTATTATTTCGAGCATACTCCAAAGAACCAGTAAAATTACCTTTTATATATAAAGATTTCCAACCGCCTAATTCAGTAATTGATAAAAGAGATTTCCAAAAGCCTTGTTTTTTTCCAAACCTACCTTCACCATTATAAATTCTAATTTTTGCATTTTTTTTAGAGGTTCCATTAAATTCAATTAGATGCCAATTATTTTTAGCATCTTGAACAATTAATGCCATGTGTCCAGCAATAATAAGCCCATCACTATCATAATCTAAAATTAACTGGGCATCATTACCATCATAATCCACCATATTAGCAGGATTATTCTCGCAATAACTATATAAATTATAACTTATTGCACTTCCACTTGCACCTAAGTAACTTATATCATCAGGTGTAATAAATCTTTTGATTAATGGATCATAATATCTTGAATTTAAATAATACCATCCTGTTTCATTATCATAATAATAACTTCTATATCTAAAAGGATTAATGCTACTTAGATTTATTCCTGATGTATCAGTGCTATTTATAATATTACCATATGCATCGTAATAATATTTTACCACTATATCACCACTTGAGTCAACTATACCTATAACATCATTTTGTAAATTCTTTAAATATAAGTATTCTTCACCATAATAAGTGAATCCTATTACATCATTATTAGAATCATAATAATATTTTATTTCATTGTTTCCTGTTACTTCTTTAATTATATTATTTCCATTTAACACATAATTAGTTATAATTCCACTTACATTTTTAGAAATTCTTAAGCCGTTTGCATTATAAGAATAATATATATAATCATCTGGTCCTTCTATTTCTACAATTTTATCATAGTCATAAAATAAATTATTGGATTTATAATTTCTAAGTAAACCATCAATGTAATAAGTGTTATATGTTCTACCATCAAGAGTATATGATGTAATTTCATTTTTATTATTATAATTAAAAGAACCAGTATGAATCATAATATGATTGGTATTATTATACGAATAAAAGCCTGTTAAATTACCATTATAATCATAATAATATTCACTTATTATATCTAAACCATTTACAATAACTTCTTGTGCAGTTATTTGATTAAAGGCATCATAATAGTTCTCTTCATAATAAGTTCGTACATTATTTGTATATCCATAAACATTAGTTATATTATTATAAATATCATATACATATTCATATTCAATAATATCACTTCCAATTGTATATTCTATTTCACTAATTCTTCCTGTGTAATAGTATTCATTATCTATAAATGTTTTTTCTTGAGTATATTTTTTTTTAAGAATTAAGCTATTATTAATATAAAAACTAATAATATAAAGATTTGAATAATCATCATTTGTATAATTATAATCTATTCCAAAGATATTTGAAATATTTTCATTTGTTAGTTTCTCATCAACAATATCTTGATCAGTAGAAACATCTGAATATGTGTAAGTATTAGTACCATTCAAGTTAGTTATATTGACTAGTCTTGACTCATCATCATATTCGTAAGTGATATTATTACCATTAGTTGCATTAACATTAATTAATCTATTTTGGTAATCATAATTATAATAATATGTTACATTCTCTTTATAATCAATTATATATGCAATTTCACCATAATCATTATAAATATATTCTAAAACTTTAGTATTACCATGACTTATTGATTTTACAAGTCCATTATCATAATAATCAAAATTAATAGTTCCATAACTATGAACTTCACTTAAAACTTCACCTCTATATATAGAAGCATTATTATCATAATTATATGTAACTATTGAACTATTATTTAAAGCTATTGATGTTAGATCATTAAAGCTATTATAAGTGAATGTATAAATGCAATTACCAGTTGTAATGCTAGTTATATTTCCATTTGTATCGTATGTATAGGTAATAGATTTAGTATCGTTACCATATCCTGTAGTTTCACTTAAAACTTCACCTATATCATTATAACTATAATTAGTAAATCTACCATTTGAATCTATTATATTTGTGACTAAACCTGTTAAATAATCATATGTCGTAGTAGTGATATTACCTAGTATATCTTCTGATTGTGTTGGATACAAACCACCAACTAAAGGAGTAGTATGTTCACTACGATATGAGGCATTGCTGTTAGTAGCACTAACTTCAATTCCTATAATATCATCATTATCTACTTCAAATGAGGTAGTAACATTTTTGTTTTCTATTTGGCTTATATTTCCTCTTGCATCATATGATAAATTAGTATCATCACCATCTATTGTGATAGTAGATAGCTTACCATCATTGTCATACTCATAATTAGCTAAAGAGTCAGTTATTTCATTTTCCTTAGTTGCTATTTTTCCATCAGTATTATAGCTAATATTTATTCCATAATTTTCATTATACAAACTGAAATTATCAATAAATGCATAACTTGATAAAGAATAATTCTCAATGGATAAAGTTATACTTAAATAATCAGATAATGCTTCAGCTTTAATCATATAATATTCAGATATGTCTACCGGATTATTATATGTATATGAATATGTTGTATGACTACCATTTAAATAATTAAATGTAATTGATACAGTAACACTACCTGTATAGTTTTCATATTTTGCGTATCCACCAAAAACAAACGTATCACCAGTTAAACCTGTTTTAGAAACTGTTTGACTAATCTCACCGCCTAAAGCAAGTTTAAATGATTTATCACCTGAATTTGAATCAAAGTAATCATTATCAACTTGTGAAAAGGCAGTGCCGCTCCATCCAGTTGTTCCTTTTTCAAATGAAGAATTTTCTAAATAATTATATCTAGTGTCAATATAACTTTGACTAACATTTATATTATCAAAATATGCATTACCACCTGATTCATTAATTAACTTAATTCTCACCCTACCAGTAAAGTTAGATGTAAACTTATATTCATAACGAATAAAATCATCTGTTTCTTTTATGTTATTACTTTTTGATGTGTAGTTTACTACTCCATCAAGACCAACAACGTCTAAATAAGCACCAGATCCACTATTAGTATTCTTAATAAAGCAAGATATTATATATTCTTTACCAGTACTAACAATAATATCTTGATAAACTTCTGCACGTCCTATACCTTTATAGAGTTTCAAAACATTTGATCCATATAGAATATTATTAGCCTCAATTGAAGCACTACTTGTTCCACTTAAATCTTTTGTCCATCCATAAATGCTATTATTTGTTATTACCTCAAATCCATGATTAGTTATTATATTCGATATATTTTTAAATGAATTTGATTGATTAATTATCTTATGATTTAAATTATAATTAATTATATTATCTTGATAAATATCATAATATCTATAAAATGTTGTATAATTATCAGGGTTTTCTTGCTTTACTGTATGATAGAAATTATCAAATGAGTATTTTGTTTCTTCACCTTTTGAATTTGTAACATATGTTTCTTTCCCATTTTTATTATAAGAAAAATCTAAATAATCTCCATTTGTAAGATTACCATTATATACCTTTACTTTGTTGATTCTATTTCTATTATCATATGAAAAAGTATAGCCTTTGTCGTTTCTTCTAATTTTTGATACTTGATTTCTATTATTGTATTCAAGATATGTCCTATGTAACGTAGTAGTATATTCTTTTGATATTCTTGTGAGTTTTCCAGATTGATACTCATACTCAATTCCAATCACAAGTGAAGTATTATTTGAAGAAAAATCATGCACATAAATGCAAACATAATCAAGATAATCTACTCCAAGTTGATTAGAAGTTGGATATTGGTTAGCACTCGATGAATAACTAAGTGTCATATAATTGCCATAACTATCTTCAATTTTAGATATTACTCCATTATTATATGTAATAGTTATACATTTTGCATCAGTATCCCATATACCATTTACTCTATCATTTTCATTTAAGTAAATATTAATTAGTCTACCTGTTCCATTATAGACATAAATGGTGTTATCAGATTTTCTTTCATATCCTATTAAAGTAGCGCCATTATACACTTTAGTGACAAGATCACCAGTTCCTTCTTTTGATAGATATTCATTATTATTTGTATTTATAAATTCAATTGTTTTGCCATTACCTTTATATAATTTCAAACCACTATATGTTTCAATTATGTATTCATTATAATTAATATTAAAACCACTTCCATAAATTGAATCATCTAATCTATTTGTGTTATAAATATGACTTAAACTAAGTAAATTATCACTGACATAATCTTCATACACATAAGTTAAATTACCACTATTATGTGCTACATATAAGTTTGATTCATTATTCATTGGAAAACTTTCATAAGTATAGTAATCACTTAATCCTGCCTCGTCCAAGTAGCCCAAAGTAATTATTGGTTTATTACCTGTTAAGTCAGATCCTAACGAATAATTAACGTTTGTATTGTTTGCACCACTAACTGATAATTCTAAATTAAAATATAAATCACTTGAAATATAGTTTTCCATTTCATCTCCAAGTGCATCAATTATATTAAAATTATGATTGAACACTGCAGAATTATGAAAAGATACTCTATCAATTTCTGAGATTCCATATTTTAAAATAGCATAAGAATCAGTTTGCGCATTTGTGCTAAGAGTAGTAAGCTGTAAATTAGCATACATTAGTTGATTGCGGGTCAATAACTCACTAATGTTAGTATTATAATATCTTGGAATATAGATATTAAAAAGAGCAACTAAATCATCTGTTGTAGTACTGTCTACTCTATTATTAACGTTAAATGAACCAATTGATTTAAATGTAGAAGTATTGTTTGATTTATCCACTTCATATAAAGTAACTATTCCATCAATTAATCCTCCATCAACAATATGTATTTCTGGATCTATTGTAACTGGATAGCTTGCATTTTCCAAATACTCATTGCTTGGAATTACATTTATTTTATATGTAGTTTCATTTATTTGATTAATAGTTATTTGTATATCATAAGAAACAGTATAATCTTTATCATACATTAAATAATTATCAAATAAAAAAACTAATTCATCATCATTATAAAAATATAATTTGTCTTCTTGATTTTGCAGAGAAAGATCAGTTTCAAGGAAAAATGAATAAGAGAAATTATCAATATAACTAGAAAGAATTATATTTTCTTTTAATGATTCATTTAAAATATCATATTTAATAATTGTTTTTTCATTTACTGGATAATAAATAAAATCTTGTAAGTTTTCAACACTTCTATCAACATCTTTATCAAGAATTGCAGTAGAATCAATATTATCATAATATAATTTTAAAGATTGGTCTAAATAATTTATTTCTATTTCATTGCTTTTTAACGACTTAGGAAAAGTTACTAAATACGCATTTTTATTATTTTGATAACAATTATCATGTTCTATTAAAGTGTTATCAATATTAACATATTGTCCATTATCTAAATAATGAACTGATTTATTATATATTTCAGTTTCACAAAGACCATTATCCAATCTATATGTTTTACTATATTTGGTCTTTTCATCTACTAATTCTTGCTTGTCAAATTCAGATATTTCAGTAATAGATTGATCAGATATAATAGTTTCTGTTGGTTTTTCAAAAACATTAGCAAAAACTGCCATATTAATATGATTAATTACTAATCCAAATACTAATATTACAATTACAATTTTTGAGATGACACTCAATTTAGAAGCATTAATTGTAAAATAATAATATCTTGTTTTTCTTTTTTCCATATAGTTCTCCTCCTATACTCATATGGGATATTGATGTAATTAATTACACCTATTTATTATTATACCATATAATATCAAACATATCAAAACATAATCAATAGTACTTAATATCAAAGTATTGTAAATATGAATTAAAAAAGTCTAAATATTTCTATTTAGACATTTATTTTTACTTATTTTCTTTTTCACTAATAGCACGTGCTACCTTAATACCATTTGCACCTGCTTGTGCAAGACCACGTGTGATACCA
>CADBMO010000074.1 GCA_902795755.1 uncultured Erysipelotrichaceae bacterium
GAAATAAGTTTTAATTCTTCTGCCATATCAAGTGCGGGAACGATTAAAGAAAAAAACGATGCTGCAATCATAACCCCTGCTGCAAAACTAAGCATTGCATCCATAAAATTTTTATTAATTTTTTTAAAAAAGAATACTACTGCTGCACCAATTAATGTAACACTCCATGTAAATAGTGTTGCAATTAAAGCTTGCACAACTGGATTTAAATTTGTTATATAGTTAAACATAAACAGCCTCCAGTTATATGGTATTCTATGTTTTAAAAAAGGTATGGGCGTGTTATAATTAACTTAGAGGTAATTATGGAAATAGATGTGTTTAATAACTATAAAGTTGATTATGACAAATTAATAAAATATGGTTTTAAAAAAGAAAAAGATGAATATGTGTATAAAATAGATGTTGATAATGATTTATATGCTGTTTTTTCTTTAAATAAAAAAATATGTATTTCAGTATATGATAAAGATGATTTAGAATATCTTCCTTTTAAAGTATTGGATAATTATGGTAGTTATGTATCTAGTATAAGGGACAAAGTAGAGGATATAAAAAATGATATATTAGAAAAGTGTTTTATAAAAAACAACTTAAAGAACAAGATTCTTTCTTATGTTCATAAAAAGTATAAAACAAAAGAAGAATACCCTTGGGAGGATACGCCAAAATATTACACATTAAAAGTAAATGGTAAGTGGTATTTGTTATACATGAATATTAAATATGAAAGTATTGATAAGAATAAAAAGGGTATGGTAGATGTAATAAATGTTAAACTAGATCCAATTATGATAGAAAAATTAATAGATAATAAAACATATTTTCCAGCGTATCATATGAATAAAAAGTATTGGATAACTGTATTATTAGATAATAATATAGATTTTGAAGTGGTTTGCTCTTTAATTGATCAAAGTTTTGAAATAGTAAGTAAAAAATAGTATACTAAATTAATAAGGTGGTTTTAAATGATAGAAATAGATAAGATAATTGATGAACTTAATAATCCCGAATATACGATAACAACTGATAAAGGAGAATTTAAAATAAGTTATGGTGGAGATTTAGACCTTTATTGGAGATATGTTTGTGATGATTATAAAAAAGAAGAATATACAATTGACATAACAAAAGAAAACTATTTTTTATATAATTTAATATTTGAAGTCTATGATTCCGTAATATCTTGTGCTCCAACTAAATATGAAGAACTAAAAGTAGAAGACATCTATAAAAGAGATTGGACAAATGATTTAGGAGCACAAAGAAGTAGAGAATATTTATTAAATAAAGATGTTATAACATGGATAAGTGATGATGGCTTTGTTAATGATGGTGCAAGAGTTAGTATAAAAAAGAAGGAAGATAAATTTGAATTAGTATTTAAACGTGGATATTCTGACGGAAGGAAAACTTATGGAGTAAGATTTCGTAATTCAGGTAGTAGATACATACCATTTAACTCAGCATTTGGAATTATGTATAATAAATTAAAATACTATGATAAGGATAATTATCAAATTCATATTGAAGAATATATTTATAAAGAAAAACATAAAATATAGGAATATAACTATCCTTATTTTTTTTATTTGAATAATATATTAATGAAGATGCATCTTCACATGGGGGATTTAACTTGAGTGATATTTTAAACATAATAAAAAATGATATTACTGGTGTAATTAGTACAATTATAACTGGTATTATTGGGTATTTAGGTGTTAGAATAAAAAATATTATAAAGGCATATTATCAAGAAAGATTAAAAAAAGAAATAATTGATAAAACTGTTAAGTATGTTGAGCAAACTTGTAAAGATTATTCTTGTGAAGAAAAAAAGAAAAAGGCTTTGGTTATGTCACTTAATTGGCTTAAAGAAAAGAAAATTAATATTAGTGATACAGAACTTGAAATATTAATAGAAAGTGCGGTTAATTGTTTAGATTAAAAAGGACATTTTGTCCTTTTTATTGTATAATTATATTGGAGGTACATATGAAGACTTTTAAAATTGAAACTGATGATTTAACAATTCATGGTTCAATATTTGAACCAAAGGGTAGGGTAAAAGGTGTTGTACAAATACTTCATGGTATGTGCGAGCATAAAGAAAGATATTATGATTTTATGAAGTTTTTATCTAGTAAGGGATATATTTCAGTAATTCATGATCATAGAGGACATGGTGAAAGTATAAACAATAAGTATGTTCTTGGATATTTTGGTAAGGATAAAGATATATTAGTTAAAGATGCACATTTAGTAACAAGTTATATAAAAGAAAAATATCCTAATTATTCTATCACCTTATTTGGTCATAGTATGGGATCACTTGTTGCAAGAAGATATATATCATTTTATGATAATGAAATAACAAGGTTAATCTTATGTGGTACCCCAACTTATAATCCACTTTCAAATGTTGGTTCAGTATTAGCTAGCATAGTTGGATTATTAAAAGGTGATTACCATAGAAGTAAGCTCTTAAATAACTTATCATTGGGCACATACTCTAAAAAATTTGATAACTCAAATGACTGGATATCTACTAATCCAGAGATAATTAAAAAGTATGAAACAGATGAAAGATGTGGGTTCGTTTTTACCGTGAATGGATTTAAAATGTTATTTAAAATGATGAGTAATGTATATAAGAAAAAAGAATATCATCTTAATAATAATAAGTTATCAATATTTGTAATAGGAGGAACAGATGATCCGGTTATAAATGGTGAATCTAAGTTTAATCATTTAAAACAATTTTTACTAAGTATCGGATATAAAAATGTATCAAACAAATTATATAAAGGCTTAAGGCATGAATTATTAAATGAAATAGGCAATGATAAAATATATGATGATGTTTTACACTTTATCCAAAAATAATAAAAATATTAATTTAGGTATTGATTTTTATTATTGTTTTTGATATTATTAATATGCGTTTAATTAAAGCGCATTTTGTGTGGGGCCTTAGTTCAGCTGGCTAGAACGCTTCGCTTGCACCGAAGAGGTCAGGGGTTCGAATCCCCTAGGCTCCACCATTTTATTTTATAATAAAATGGGCTTGTAGCTCAGCTGGTTAGAGCGCACGCCTGATAAGCGTGAGGTCGATGGTTCAAGTCCATTCAGGCCCACCATTTTGTAAAAAAACTGGCGCGTTGGTGAAGTGGTTCAACACACCGCCCTTTCACGGCGGC
Source organism: uncultured Erysipelotrichaceae bacterium (assembly GCA_902795755.1). Lineage (GTDB taxonomy): Bacteria > Bacillota_I > Bacilli_A > RF39 > UBA660 > Aphodocola. Next base: position 3,207 of record CADBMO010000074.1, read on the forward strand.
ATTCATGGGTTCAAATCCCATACGCGTCACCATATGTAAATAAAAGCAAGGTCATGTTACATGACTTTGCTTTTTTCTTTTTCAGTTAAAAATTGTCTTATTTCAGGTGCTATGTCACTATTTAAAAGTTCTTGAAGTGTTTTTGAAAATTCATTTTCACTCATTTTATTAAATTCATCATTTAAGAAATTAATAGCATCATTTGGTTCCATTTTACTTATTTTTGAGTAATAATTATTCGATAGTCGTATTTTATTATATATTTCCATAAATTCATTAATTACTCTTAAGTTTTGTTCATGAATATTATCTTCAAAAGAATTTATGATATTTTTTATTACACCAATCATTTCTTGCTTTATATCATCTGTAAGTTTTATATTTTTTAAGAATTCTACCTTAATTTTATCTATTAGATAACTAAAATCAATATTTTTATTTAATTCAATTTGTGATTCAAACATTTCATTAATTAAATTATCATCGTTAATATTAATACAATTATCGATAATATTATTTAAAATTATCTTATATTTTGATATATTTTTTAATTTTGTCATCTCAGTTAAAATAAAATCTTTGATTTGTGGAATGTAACTATTCTCTTTATAATAATTTAACATTTCACTTATTTTATTTATTAATTTTTCCTTAAACTCATCCATTAATTCATCATATAACTTTTTTTTATTATCAATTTTTTCATTAATTAATTGTTGTACTTGTTCATTATTCATAATACATTTCCTCTAGTATAATATTACATTATATTTATTAATAATTCAATGGTATTTTTTTATAATTTAAAATTATTGCAATCATTATCATATAACTAAGTAAAGAAGAACCACCATAACTAATAAATGGAAGGGTAATACCAATGATTGGTAAGATACCAATATTCATTGATATATTTTGAATTTGTTGATACAAAATCATTGAAAGAAAACCTGTTGTTATATATTTATAATTATTATCGCTTTTTTTAATTAAGTTGAATAATTGAATATCAAAAAAGATAATAGTTAATATAAGTATAATTGTACCTATAAATCCTGTGTTACTTGCATATACTGAAAAAATAAAATCAGTATGAGCTTCTGGAATATAAATTGGTGTATTTTTTATTCCAAATCCTTTAATACCCGCTGCTTTAATAGCAGATAGGGCATTTCTAATTTGAAGACCACTATTATTTGACCAATCAATTATTCTATTTATACGATAAAAAAATGATGAGCCAAATGTGTTAATAAATAATTCTTCATTAATAAAATAAAGTCCAAAAAAAATGGCTAATACTGTTAATAATAAAAATAAAAAAATAATAATAATACTTTTTTTAATACCATATATGTAAAGCATAATAAAACTTATTAATAAATATATAATAACCATACCAGTATCAGGTTGCATAAATGTTAATATACTTGGTAATATGGTAAGTGCCATAATAATTGAAACAATTTTAATATCATGTTTAAATGTATGTTTTGTCTTATTTTCAAAAATTGAAAAAATTTTAGTATTTATTAATATAAGTATTATTTTCATAAATTCACTAGGTTGAAATGAACCAATTTGAGGTAATATAATCCAGCATTTAGAACCATTTATTTTATTTCCAAAAAAGAGTAAAAAGATAAGTAGTATATTAAAAAAAATATATAATATAATACTTATATCTAATATTTTATTTATATGTACTTTCTTAAGTATTATTATAAGTAAAACACCAATTAAATACCATATCATTTGTTTTATAGCATAATCATTTGATATGCTGTATATAGATATAAAACTAATTATGAAGAATAATGCACATGATATTACAATTTTAATTTTAATATTATTTATTTTCATTAAGTCACCTTCTTATAGTAATTTTTTACCATCTATATTAATAAAATTTTATAGGAGGATAAAGTATGGATAAAACACCGGAAATATATAAAAATAAGATAAATAAATTAAGAACTGAAGTACAAGATTCTTATTATTATAGTAAAGATAAAAATAATATTGAAAAAGAAAAGAAAATTAATAGTGTCGATGTAGTAAAAAAAATAGAATCAATATTTAAAAAAAATGATTATGTATATAAAGCTAGTATTAATATTATGTACAAAAATGGAGAAAGTAGTAAAAAAAATATAATTGGTATAAAAGATAAATATTTATTAACTATGGAAGGAGAAAGAATAAGCATTGATGATATTTATGACATAAAATAAAGGCCACATATGTGACCTTTTAAACACCTTCAACAAAAGTATCTGCTAAACATTTTATTGCACCACAACAATTTGTATTTACAGTAAAAAATGAGTTAGTTGAAGTATATGTTGCTGTTTCAGCATTATATATTAATACTCTAAGTGTTGCACAACATCCATCTACTTTTTCCACTCTAAATATATTTGAAGTTACATCCTCACCAGGTAAATTTGAAATTGGCATTGCAATATTTGTATTATCACATGTATATAATGTAACTGGTCTTGTGTTAAAATCTACTGATGAATTAGGACCAAAGTAAGCTCTTGTACATGTTTCTAAACAAGAATCAAGTGGACATACTTCACTTTGAAGAATGTTTATTACTTTTAAAATTTCAGAAATACAATTACAATTAGTATTATTATTTGAGTTATTACACATATTATTCACCCTTTCTATCTTTTTCATTAATAGCTTATTCAAAACATTGTAAAAAGTACTAATTAAAAAGCCCCTTTAAGTAAAAAAATAATTTAATTTAAATTGATTTTTGTATGATTATATTATATAATTAAATAAGTTACGGAGGTTATTATGGAAAAGTATATAATAATTGCAGTTGTATTAATAATAATAGCATTAGTTATAATAAAAGCTAATAAACCTGGCTTTAAGTATGAAGCTAATAAATTAGTAGAATATTTAGGTGGTATAAAAAACATAGAAAATATTGAGGTTAATGTATCTAGGTTTAAAGTTACATTAAAAGATATATCAAAAGCTAATAAAGAAGGAATACAAAAATTGGGTGCAAAAGGTATAGTAGAGATAGATAATACTTTAAAAATTATATTTCAGGATGATGCAAAAAAATTAAAAAAATGTATAGAAGAATTAAAAGAAGACTAAAAAATACAAAAAAAATAAAATATTAACAAAATTCGACAAAAACGAACATAGGGTATATCATATAATTTTTTTAGAAAGGAATATTATATGATGTGCTCTATTTTTATTAATTTAATTTATTTAAGTTTTCCAATTTTATGTTATTTTCTATATATTATATATAGTAAGTCAATTTTAAAAGAAGAAAATAATATCTTTTTTGATCTAGCTATATTTATGTCATTTTATTTGTTTTCAAAATATGGAGTTATAAATAATTTATGTTTATTTTTAATTTTCATACCATACATATTTTCTTTAGAAAGAAAAAGATATGTTTTATCTTTTGTTGTATTATTATTAATGTCATATGAATTAAGTTTAATATTGGATACTAATATCATGATTATATTGTTTGGTAATTTAATTATTTTTATATTAAGTTTATTTACAAAATTAAAAAGTAAATACTTATATTTAATAGTAGAAAGTGTTTTTTTAATTACAAGTATTATAATAAATAATATTTATCACATAGAAATTATAATCTCTTATTTTTTAACTTTTTTCCTCATTGTTATAATAGATGATTTATATAAAAAAGTTAATGAGATGATTAATGTTTATTATTCTTTAAATAAGGTGTTAAAAGAAAAAAAATTATATGAATCATTATTTAAAATAACTCATGAGATAAAAAATCCTTTAGCAGTATGCAAAGGTTATTTGGATATGTTTGACATTAATAATAAAAATAAGGCTAATAAGTATATAGCAATTATAAATCAAGAAATAAATAGAACTTTAGAATTATTAAAAGATTTTTCAAATGTTTCAAAATCAATTAACATTAATAAGTGTAATATGGATGTTACTTTGTTAATTGAAGATGTTTGTGATGAAGCTAAATTTGTTTTTAATAAGGATGTTAGATTTAAATTTGAAATTTATAAAAATGAAATTTATATTGATGGTGATTACGATAGATTAAAACAGGTTTTGGTAAATATTATAAAAAATGCAAAAGAATCAATTTTAAAAAGTGGTACTGTAGTTTTAAATACAAAAGCTAATAAAAAAAACTATGAAATAAATATAATAGATGACGGATGTGGTATGGAAAAAGCAATTAAGGCTAAAATAGGCACTCCATTTTTTACAACAAAGAAAAATGGTACTGGTTTAGGTGTATGTTTTTCAAAAGAAATAATTGAAAAACATAATGGTAGTTTAAAATATTATTCTAAATATGGAAAAGGTACAAAGGTAAAAATAGTTTTACCAATAAAAAACAAAGCATAGTTTTATGCTTTGTTTAATCTATACAAGTTAATTGTAGGATGATTAAATAATCTAATATTTATTTTACTAGTTCCAATGCCAGGATTAATAAATAATTTTGTATTATTAACTTTTTGATATGTTTTTTTATATCGTGATTGTATTATTAAATCCTTAACTTTATATATATTAACTTGACCATTATGTGTATGACCAGCTAAAGCAATATCAAAGGTACAATCATCAATA
>CADBMO010000075.1 GCA_902795755.1 uncultured Erysipelotrichaceae bacterium
CGTTGAAAGGGAGTAGTTCCCAGGATTTAGTTCGTCAAGACAATAGCAATATTCGGACTAAAACAATAGTAATATTGAACAAGACTTTCACAAATATGTGGGTCTTGTTTTTTTTGACCCATAACCAAAGGAGGTGGTTATATGTCATTAGATATAGATTATTTAAAAGAAATATTTAATAAAGATATGTTATATATTCTTGAATCAAATAAATTAAACTGGTTTGTACTTAATGATTATGATTATATTATTGAATGTATTAAAAACAATAATGTAGAAGAATTAGAAAAGATTATTAAAACAGATGTATGTAGATTAGATAATTATGATGCAATGGATTTGTATTGTGATTTAACTTATACAGAAGTAGATAATGGTAAAAGTTCGATTCATTTTAATCATGAACTTGCTAAGAAGTTATACACTATACTAGGTATCATGAAATTCTTATGTGAAAAACCAAAGAAGGCTGAAGAGCTAAGGCATCTAGTATTAGGAGATACAAAAGAAGGTAAGGAATATGGAGTATTAACCATTACGACCGATATAGAAGGTGAAGCAAAAAAGGTAAAACGCCATATTGTAACGAGAAAGGAATATGAATTATCTTTAAAATATGATAAACCATATAAGGGTTATGAGATAAGTGGTTTTGATTATGGTAGGGATGATGAATTTTATATGCCTTCAAAGAAAGTTAGTCTTTCTTATGAAAGTGATAGAGAAAAAGTTAGATATGTTGATATGCATAGATTATTAAATGAATCTGATTTTAGAAAAATAAAATATTTTTTTAAAAAGCATAAAGGAAAAGATAATGAAATTGGCTTTATAAAACTTAGTGATGGATACGTTATTTGTACCAAAATAGAGTTAATTAAAGCAGGATTAGATCCAGAAAAAATGGAGTGGGAATCATTTGAAATTGAGTCTTTAAAAAAGACGTATATAGATAAAGATTCTATAAAAGAAACAAAAAAACATAATAAAAAAAAGTAAATTAATACATAAGGGGGGATGAAATTATGAAAGATAAAAAATATACAATTGAAGAGAAAAAAGAACAAATACTTGATGAGATAATGTTTGCAGAAAAAGAATATAAAGAGGCTAAAAAGAATAACTTAAAAGTTTATTCAAAACGTATTTTTAAAACTGGTGGTTTAGTATTAGCAAGTGTAGCACCTTTTGTTGTTACCGCTGGATTATTAAGTGTTATGATAGGTAGTATCCCATTTTATAGAGATACTGTAAAAGAACATGTATATAAAGATGGTTCTTTAGATTCAAATGGTATTTATGAGGAAGTAATTCTTGATGAAAAAATGAAAGATGAATATGAATATATTAGAGTTTATATTCATACACCTTGGGATAGTACTACAGATGGATATGAAAGAATAGTGTTTAAGTATGATTTTAAAGTTACAGAGGATAATATAAATAAACTTAAATATTGTGTAGCTAATAATAATCATGAATTAATAAGAACAATGGCTGAAGATCCTGTAATAGGTAAACAAGCAACTAAAAGTTTACCAGAAGGTGAAAATAACGATTATTATACTTATTTTGAGTATTTTATTAAAACTGAAACTGGTGAATTAGTAAGAGAATCGAGTGGAGAAAATGCGATGGGAACTCTAATATCATTAGGATTTGCTACTGCTATAGAAGCTATTACTGCAGGTCGTTTATTGATAGAGTTTGGTGCTAAATCTATAAAAGATGCTGCAAAAGCAGGTTATATAGAAGAAACTAAAATAAAGAAAACAAAAGTAAAAGCTTTAAAAAAGAAATTAAAAAATCAATAAGGAAGATAAACATCTTCCTTATTATTTGCGTTATACTGTTTTTTGTGTATAATGAAGGTAGGAGGTATACTATGGCAGAAAAGAAAACAACAGCAAAGAAAGCCACAAAAGCTACACCAAAAAAAGAAGTTAAAAAAGCAGCGCCAAAAAAAGAAGTAAAGGAGGAAGTAAAAAAAGAAACACCTAAAAAAAGTAACAAGAAGTTATTTATAATATTAGGTATAGTAGCAGGGGCAATAATAGTATTTATAATACTTATGATAGCACTTATTGCATTTGCAAAATCAATATATCATAGAATTGAAAATGCACCACAAACTATAGAAGTTCATGGAACTAAGTTAAAAATTAGAGAAGCAGAAGCAAAAGCAGTTAAATATGATAAATATGATAATGGTTTAGTATCATTTAATTATCCAAAGGGATGGAAAGTAGATGTTGCAAAAACTGATTACATACATTATTCATTTAAAGTATATAATCCAAAAGACCCATCATATATGTTCTACTTTGGATTAAAACTAGAAGGATTTTTAAAATCTGAAAAAGCTAGAAGTACTTATGCTAAGTATTATCCAGATGCACCATTTTCTAAATTACCAGCAATAGATCCACAAAATGCAGAAGCATTTTATAAAGTATGGAATAGTGCTGCTAGTTATGTAAATGCATCTAATGGTGATTCATATATGCCAAGATTAGATAACTTTACCGTTATAGAAAAATTGGGTAAAGGTATGCTAGATGGTGATTTATTAAGAGCAAGTTATACTAAAGATGGTAAGAAAGTACAAGGATTATTTACTGCATCAGTAATGAGTATTGGTACATATTATATTAATACTGATATATTTAACGTATTTAGTGAAAAAGTAGATGTATCACCACTTAACGTATATAATACGGTATTCTTAAGTGCACCAGATACTGAATTTAATGATTGGCATCCAGTACTTGAAAAATGTTTAAATACGATTATGTTTAGTCAAAAATTCGTTGATGAATTTAACAAAGAAGAAACTCAAATTACAAGTACTATAGTTGCAAATCAAAAAGTATATGATAGTATTTCAGATGGAATTATGGACTCTTGGGAAAAGAGAAATAATTCATATGACATCATAAGTCAAAAACAATCAGATGCAACACTAGGTTATGAAAGAGTATATGATACTGAAACAGGTGATGTATATAAAGCATATAACGGATTTACAGATGATTATGATGGTAATAGATATAAACCAATATCTGATAATCAATATACTGAAACCATTAGTGGTTATATAGAGAAGTAACATGGATTTAAAAGAATTAGGATTCTATAAAATGGCTACTGCACAAACTGAAGCTGAAAGAGCAGAAGGCGCTGCTATGGTAGCACTTGCGGAAGCTATGGAAGAAGAGGAAGAAGAAAACGAAGAAGATAGTAAAGAAGATGACGATGAATAATCATCTTCTTTTTATTAAACATAGAATATGATATAATTATAATTGGAAGTGATAATATGATAAAAATGGTATTTCCAAATAAAGGTGGATATCTTGATGGGAAGGTTCATGATGTAGAACCACAAAAGTTATATAGAATAAATGTTACACATGAAGATATGTATGTTTTACTCTATAAGGATGTAACATACTCTCAACGTGGTTGTATAACGGTACTTTCAAAAAAAGATGGAAAATTTTATAAATGTCCATTAGATGATTATAAAAAAGTTGATGAATTACTAAAAGATTCAAATGAAATTGATGTCAATGAAATATGTAATGATATTGAATTAGGCGAGGACAAAAAAATAAAAGAATTAATTGATGATTTGTCGAACCCAACATTAGCATCATCATCTGGTGGAGGAAGCAATCCACCTTCGGCACCAGCAGCATCTGGTGGAGGAAACAATCCGCCTTCGGCAACAGCATCATCATCCAGTGGGGAGTACAATCCACCAAATAATCCTCCGTGTTTTGATGGTGTGTACTTAAGCTCTTTAATCGGAGTACTTAGAAAGGAAAATGAAGATGAGATTTATATTGATCTTTATAAATATGATGATGAAAAGTATGTTAATACTAAATTTGAGGGTGAACCAAGAGCAAACTTTATTAATTATAAAAAC
>CADBMO010000076.1 GCA_902795755.1 uncultured Erysipelotrichaceae bacterium
CAAGATTATGCTGGCATGAAAACATTAACTGAAAATAAAACTAAAATAATTAGTGATGAAATAGAAAAAGCGATCGATAAAGCTACTAAAACTTTAAGTGAAATAACTAATAGTCAAGAAAAAGTGTTAGGTCTTCATAAGACAGAGTTAAATAAGCTTACTGAGTCATTTAGATTAAGAATTAAAGATTTAGGTGATGAATACTTAAGAAAAATTAACGCTGCCGTAAGTGAAAATCCAGAAGCAGCATTAGAAGCTTTTGAAGAAAATGCTATACCTAAAACTCCTTATAATAAATTTTTAGATAAAAGTATTCCACTTAGTGAGAGAATGAAAATGTTACGTGATAACTTAGATAAAAACGAAGTATATCACCATAGTTTCTTTGATATGGCAGAACAGGTGTTCTTGGGTAAAACTCCATATTTAGTAGGACCACATGGTGTAGGTAAAACAGAAAGCGTTATGCAATTTGGTAAAGCTATTGGACTTCCTATTTATGAAATGGGTTACATAAAAGATGAAAATGAAACGGTATTAGGTTATAAAGACATTAATGGTAACTACGTTAAAACAAACTTCTATGATGTATATCAAAGAGGTGGAATTGCGTTTTTTGATGAAGTTGATAATAGTTTATCAAATGCATTTGTAGTTATGGACCGTATTATTCAGTTAATTGGATACAAACCATTTTTATTTAACGATGGAAAAACAATTAATCCTGATGAAAACTTATTGATAATAATGGGCGGTAATACATGGATGGATGGTACTAGTGAAGAGTACTCTGAAAGAGAACAACAATCTAAGACAATCATGAATAGAATAGAGCCAATTAAATACGATAATGATCCTAACGTAGAAAGTAAAATAATGGAAGATTATTCTGATTTTTATGAATTTGCTTTATTATATAGAGAGTATTTTAAAGAAAGGTCTAAATTATCAGAAGTAAGTATACGTGACTTATTATCTGCAAAAATTGATTTAGAAAATGGTCTTGATGTATCTAAACCATTAGATAGAAGATTTGTTAAAAACTTAAGTATTGAAACGTTACGAGCACTTTCTACTTATGTAGAAAATGGTCTTGCCGCTAAATACAAAGACCAAGATGGTTATGAAAACAAGACATTAAAAGCATTTAATATGTTAATAGGTAAGTAATTATGCAGTACAAAGAATATAATAAGAATGATAATATATTTTATGAGTATTCTTTTGATGGGTTATATGATTTAATTGAGTTTATTAATAAAGTTGAACCATTAAGTTTCTGGAAAGTAAATGGTGGATATCGTAGCATGGATGAAAATGTTATGGCACGTGGTACTAAATCTATGGAAGAAGCGATAGACTTATGTCTTAATTCTTCTTCAAAGAACATTGAAAACTATGTTAAATTATCAGGTGATTTAGAAAAGGATTTTCCAAAATTATCTAATAAACGTAGTTTTGGATATAATTATTATGGTTCTAGGGTAAACGTACCAAGAGCATTAAAGGGTAATCCTAAATCAATGGAAGAGTTAATTAGGAAAAAGCCTTTAAAAACCATTACTATATGGGTTAACGTAGCATGTACAAATGCAACAGATATAAAGGCTATTGAAAACAGAGGTACTATAATAAGTAGTTTAATTCATCTACTAGAACATTCTGGATATAGAGTTTCGCTTAATTTGTTTGCACTTTCAATGTATGATGATGAATTTATACATATAAAAACAAACATAAAAAAACCAGGAGAACGATTAGATTTATCAAGCAGTTATTTTCCATTATGTCACCCTTCCTTTAACAGAAGATTTATGCTTGCTGTAATGGAAAGAACTAACGTAAAAGAAAAAGAAAATTGGAAGAATACAGCGGGTATTCCAGTTAACTCTATAGCAGATTATTTAAAAGTTGATAAAGATAATGATATCATAATACCACAACCTAATTTAATTGGGATAGATGGATATGATATCTATACGGATACAATTTCATTTTTTGAAAACTTAAACATTTGTGATTATATTTTTCCTGGTAAAAAACTTGGGTTATATGAAGATAGCAACAAAGATAAAATGTTAAAGTTTATAGATGATGAAGACTATAAAAAAGATCTTACTAAAAAGTAAGATCTTTTATTATTGATAGGACTTTATCCGTAACGTCATTTTTAGATGAAATAACTTTTATACTACCTTTTTTATCATTTAAATTATTATTTAATAATACCTTTACTCTTTTTGATATACCTTTAGAACCATCAATAAACGTAGCATTAGGAAGTATTCTTTTTAAATTTTTAATCGCAAGTGGAAAATGTGTACAACCCAAAACAACTACTTCGGCATCTAAATTGTTTTTTAATATTTTTTTTAAGTAGTCATAAGTATCGTTATTATTTTCAATTAATTCTGCTAAATCAGGTGCTTCTATAAGCTTACAATCTATGGTTTTATAAGTTTTAAATAATTCTTTAAACCTTTCGCTTTCGCCTGTTCCCCTGGTAGTTATTACAATACTTTTTTCATTTTTATAATAATCGTGTACAACTTTAATAGCGGGTTCTGTTCCAACGAAAGTTATATCAGGATATTTTTTTCTTATGTCATTAAGAACCATAGACGTAGCAGTATTACATGCACAAATTATTAATTTTGGATTATAAACTAATAATTTATTAACAATATTATCAACGATTTTAAAAAGTTCATCTTTAGATTTATTACCATAAGGATTATTTATACTATCAGCATAATAAATATAGTTTTCGTTTGGTAATACTTTTATAACTTCCCTTAATATTGTGGCACCACCAATACCAGAGTCAAAAAAACAAATTGGATTTTGCATATTTACACCCTCAATTTTAATTATATTAATTATTATATTTCATGTTATAATTATATAGGAGGTTTATGTTTATGGCAAGTTCTATGATACATATTTCAGTTGCAAACGAAATAAATAAGATAATAAATAAAGATAGAAAAAGTCTTTTAATCGGTACAATTGCACCAGATATATCTAAACATATTGGTAAAACAAAATTAGAATCACATTTTTTAGATGACGTTAAAAATGATGTGCCTAATTTGAAAAGGTTTTTGGATAAATATAAAGATTATTTAGACGATGATTTTGTTTTAGGATACTATATACATTTATATACTGACTATTTATGGTTTAAATATTTTATACCTGATTTTTTCAAAGATAGCTACGTTTATAAATTAGATGGTACTAAAGAATATTTGCCAGAGGGTAAAGCGATAGAGTACATATATAATGACTATACTAATTTGAACGTTAATTTAATAGATGAATATGATTTAGAGTTAGATATATTTTATGAAGATATTCCTGAGTTTAAAAACATTATAGAAGAAATACCAATGGATAAGATTCAAATAATAGTAGATCAAGCTGGTATTATTCTTGAAAATACAAAGGTGGTAAAACCTTACGTATTTGATATGAAATTAGTTAATAATTTTATAAAACTATGTAAGGAATATATATTATCAGATTTAAAGAATCTAGGGGTGATTTAACTTGAAAGAAATAATAATAGAAACTTTAATAGATGCTTTAAAATTATTACCATTTTTATTTGTAACGTTTTTAATAATGGAGTACATAGAACATAAATTTAGTAAAAAAAGCAAGAAAAAAATAAGTAAGGCAGGTAAGTTTGGGCCATTAATTGGTAGCCTTTTAGGAGCGGTTCCACAATGCGGTTTTTCGGTAATGGCTACAAATCTTTATGCAACTAGAATTATAACTATAGGTACACTTATATCTATTTATTTATCTACTTCTGATGAAATGTTACCAATATTAATATCAGAAAGAGCAGATTTTGGTATAATTATAAAAATACTACTTTTGAAGATTGTTATTGGTATGATATGTGGATTTATAATAGATTTAATTCTTAGAAAAAAAGAACAAAAAGAATATGAAATACAAAACTTTTGTTTAGAAAATCACTGTGATTGTGAGCATGGTATAGTAAAATCATCTATTAAGCACACAATTAATATCTTGTTGTTCATTATAGGTATAACTTTTGTATTAAATATTGGTATTGAATACTTAGGAGAGGATAAAATAGGTAGCTTGTTTTTAAAAAATAATATATTTAGTCCATTCATATCAAGTTTAATTGGATTAATACCAAATTGTGGTGCTAGCGTTATATTAACGGAGCTATATTTAAAGGGTGTTATATCATTTGCATCATGTATAGCAGGATTATTAACAGGTAGTGGTGTTGCCTTTATTGTGTTATTTAAAGTTAATAAAAAACTAAAAGATAATTTAAAAATATTATTATTAGTGTACTTAATAGGCGCAGTATCTGGAGTAGTTATAAACATAATTAGTATGATTTTTTAAAAGGCCAAAAAGAGGTCTTTTTTTTTATAAAAATATGTCGAAATATGTAATTATATGCTATAATTATTATGTATGATAAACTAGGGCTTTGTGGTCTTGGCAGAGGAGTTAAATATGAGAAAAGTATTAAAATTAATAGGGGATATAATAATATTTTTGCTATTAATATTATTAGTATTAAACTTAGTTGTGATTATTAAATCTAAATTAAAACCTAATTCAGTACCAGGATTATTTGGGTATAAACCTTTAGTTGTATTATCTGGTTCGATGAAGAGCCAAATAGATGTGGGAGACCTTGTAATCGTAAAAGAAGATGATGCAAAAAACATAAAGGTTAATGATATAATTGCTTTTAAAACTAAAAAAACCGTTGTTGCTCATAGGGTAAGAAAGGTTTATAAGACAAACAAAGGTATATGTTTCGAAACCAAGGGTGATAGCAACAACGTTGCGGATGATAAATTAGCATGTGATAAAGCTTTAGTTGGTAAGTATATATTTAAAATAAGTAAATTAGGAAACTTTATTTTATTTATCCAAAAGCCATTAGGATTTGCATTGTTACTAATATCAATACTATTTATTGGAACAGTAATGTACATAATTGAAAATAATAGATTAAACAAAGAATTATTAAAAGAAAAAGAAGAAGAGTTAAGAAGGGCGAAAAATGCTAATAAAAAATGATGTAAATTTCAACAATGGAAATTTTACATAGATATTTTATGATAAAGGAGGTGAAATAATGAAGAAGAGAAAATCACTAATTATTGCAGTATTACTATTATTAGTTGGTGTTTCAACTGCTTATGTTGCTGGAACTTATGCAAAGTATACTGGTGAAGTATCAGGTGATGCAACGGTTACGGTTGCTAAATGGAATTTTGAAGATGATAACGCACTAACAACAATAAACGTTGATTTAGCAGAAAACTATGAAAAAACTATTTTAGCAGATGGTAAAATAGCACCAGGAACTAGTGGTTCATTTGCAATTGATTTAAAAAATACTAGTGAAGTTGCTGTTGCTTGGAATTTATCAGTAGGTAGTGCTACAAATAAACCTACAAACTTAAAATTCTATAAAGATGCAGCTCATACAGTAGAATTAACACCAGGTGAAACTACTATTACAGGTAAACTAGCTCAAGGTGATTCAACTGGTTTAACAGTAAATGTATACTGGACATGGCCATATGAAACAGGTGCTGTAAATAATAACGTAGCAGCTGGAGATGGTGTTGATACTGATGATGGTAAAGATGCTAAAACATTAACTGTTCCAGTAACTATTAAAGGTGTTCAAATTGCTCCTGTTGCAGAAGGTAGTAACACAGCAATTACATCTCAAATTGATTAAAATGGAAGTTATAACTTCCATATAGGAAATAAAAATATTTATTTTCTATATGGGTGTTAAAACCAAGAATATAGGTGATAGTATGAGTAAAGATAAAGAGTACACACATATTAGAGGAATATTAATAATGCTTATAATAATAGCATTATTAATACTAGTATTTTTGACTAGATGTTCTAAGGTAACCGATGTAGATATATTAAAACCAACGGGTAATATTAATGTATTTGACATTGATATAAACTCAAATTGTAAGGGAAATAATTGTGAAGTTACTGATAAAGATGGTAAGTTCATAAAAACAATATCTACAAACGTAGAAAATTTTGCTTTTAGTGAAGAAGTGGCAGAAGATGATAAAGTAATTGAAGAAGAAGATGATGATAAGATAGTCTCTGGAGAAGTATACGTAGATGATGCTGATGGTAGATATGTTTTTGCTAGAAAATTAGATATCTTTAATCATTCGGCGTATGATTTAGGAGATAAGATAGCACCTGGAGTTAGTAACGTATATCAATTTGTTGTTCATAATAGTACGGATTCAAATATTAAATACAACATAAAAATGGTTGATTTAGAAAGCTCTAAAGTAACCATGAAATATAGGTTAAAAAAAGGTAATACTTATGTTGCTGATTCTTCAAATAAATGGGTAAGTGCTAATAGTATTAATACTAAATTCCAAGTTTTAAACTATGGTGTATCAGATGAATATTCTCTAGAGTGGAAATGGGACTATGAAGGTAAAGTAGATAAAAAAGATAGTGAAGCTGGTAAGTTAGCAGGAGAGTATAAATTAGGTATAAAAGTATACTTTGAGGCGGTTAATTAATGAAAAAAGTATTATCTATTATATTAATTATAATAATGCTATTTATTATTCTAATTAATGTATCATCAGTTTTTAATACGTCTTTTTTAGGTTTTAGAACTTTTAGAATATCATCTGGAAGTATGATGCCATATTTAAAAGTAAATGATTTAATTATCATTAAAAAGCAAGATAAATATCACGTTAATGATATTGTTACTTATGAGGATAATAATTCTTATGTAACACATCGTATTATTAAAATAAAAAATAATAAATACGTATTAAAGGGAGATGCAAATAATACTAATGATGAAGGATTAGTTGCAAAGAAAAACATTGTTGGTAAATTATTATATAAGTTTAAACTTATAGGTTTTAATAGTTCTTTTGAATACTTTGCATTTTTCTTTGGAGTATTTGTTATAGGACTTGTAATAACCATCTTGATACCAGATAAAAAATAATAGCAAAGGAGGAAAATATGATACAGACTAAAAAAGAAAAATTAAAAAAGAAATACATCATATTTTTAATAACATATTTTATTTTTTTAGCAATCTATCTTTCCTCTATTACGTTATCTAAATACATAACAAACTTAAATAAGGAAGATAGTTCTTATTCAGTTGCAAAGCCAATTGTTATAGTAGACGTAGATGATTTAAATAACAAAGTAAATCCAGTTAATGATATACAAATTAATTTTAGTGTTTATAATTATGATGAAAATGACGTTAATGATGTTTCATTAAAATATAAAATAGCATTAATAAATGATAATATAAACGTACCACTATCATATAAACTATATGATTCAAATGATAATGAATTAAGTTTAGATAATGATTTAACTACCTTAAACTCAGTTAATATGCCTGCAAGTACAAAGGCGAAACATGACTATAAATTAATAGTTTCATGGGATGGTAGTAATTCATATACATACCAAAGTATAACAAAGAGTTTAAACATAAGAGCAAAGGTTGTACAATTGGAATTAAATTAAT
Organism: uncultured Erysipelotrichaceae bacterium; assembly: GCA_902795755.1. Taxonomy (GTDB): domain Bacteria; phylum Bacillota_I; class Bacilli_A; order RF39; family UBA660; genus Aphodocola. Next base: position 7,586 of record CADBMO010000076.1, read on the forward strand.
AAAAACACAGGAGGTGATAATATGAAAAAGAAAATAAAAATAGTACTATTATTTATTATGATAGGCTTGTTTTCTTTTGTTAATTTTTCATCTTCTAAATATGTTTTTAACGTAGATAATAACGTTGATATTACAACGGGAGCATTTTATTTTGAAACAAATGCTAGTGACCTTTCTTTACCTATTAATAATTTATCATTTAATATACAAATAGATAATTATTTAGGGTCACTATTTACTGATGGTGATATTGAATATAAAATATCTATAAGTGATGATGATGGAGTTAATGATAATTATAATTTTACTATTAATAATGAAAGCACTAGCAATAACGATTACTATATAAGAACTTTACAAGGTGGAAGTCAAAGTAGTGATTTGCTAAACATTAATCTACAAAAGGTTGTTAGTAATAATCTAGAATCTGAAGAAATTCATTTTAAGATAGAGGCATTAAGCCCATATTCTAAAACATATACTTTTACCGTAACGGTTGTTAATCCACCAGGATTCACAATTACAGGAAACGCAACATCATGGACAAAAGGCCCTGTTACTTTAACCGTTGTTCCTGATAGTAATACCGTTAGTGAATACTCGTTTGATGATGGTGCAACGTGGCAAAGTTCACCTAGCAAGACATATACTCAAAACGAAAACGATATATTAGTAAGAATAAAAGATATATATGGCAACGTAAGTGATAATGCAAGCGTTGATATCACTTTAATAGATAACGTTTTGCCAACCATATCATTTGATGGTGATAAACTAATAACAACACTAGGTGAAAACGTTCCATTTACTAATCTTGTTACAATATCTGATCAAGAATCAGGAATAGATGATAATGGTCTTATTGTAATTAGGGATAATGAAGAAATAACTAATACTAATTATTTTAAAAGGCCAGGATTATATGCGGTAACATTAAAAGTTAGTGATAAAGTAGGTAATGAAACGACCGTTGATACCGCTGTTTTAGTAAGATGGCCAACTGGTGGTAGATACATTGTAAAAAAACTAAGAATACAAGAAGAAGATGATGAAGTAAGTCTTATAGGATATGGTAGTTCTTCATCTACCTCACCAGATGGATTATATGAAGATACTGCTGCAACAGGAGCCAATGCAGGATTACCATTCGCAAGTAAATATTATTATGCTGGGGCGAACGTAGATAATTATATAAGCTTTGCAGGTTCTACATTTAGAATACTTAATATTGCAACAAACGATGATTTAAAAATCCTTGGTGATGTTTCAGATACTAAAGTTCGTTGGGGTCCTAGTTACCAAGCAAGTAATAGAAAAATATATGAATCAAACACATATAATACATGGAGCACAAAGTGGTGGCCACGTGGTCAAATTTATAATAATGAAACTGGCGAGTCAAAATATAAAGTATTTACAGATGAAGAAAATGCTCATATAGATTTAGCAACGTTTTATGCTGGAAGATTTAATAAAGCAGATGCGGTAGATATTGCATACACGGTTTTTTATGAACAAACTGGTGCGGTAAACTTAGGTTTAGATGATAACCCTGCCTTTGAAGGATACTCTGCATATCCAAACGTAAGCGATTATCTAAAAGCAAGTAAAGCTCATGACATAGTTGCAAATATAGATCAATCTCAAGATACAAGTGTTTTAGGTGTTGGAACTAATAAAAGACAAATATTTAAAGAAAATAGTTGGATAGATATGACGGTGGATCAATGGACAATGAATTCTAAAAACCTAACCAGCACGGATAATGACTTTTGGGTAATAGATGTTGCAAATGGACCTAATATCCAATCTAGAACGTTCTATTATGAACAACAATATAGAGTAGTATTTTATATTACGGATAAAACGATATTATCTGGTTCTGGAACCGTAGATGATCCATATGTTGTTCATGAAGATTGGTCTTGGTTTGACGATGTACAAGTATTACAATAAGATACTAATTATTAGTATCTTTTTTTTATTTAATATTTTAATTATGATATAATATATATAGAAAATAGGTGATTATATGAAAGATAAGTTAGTAATGTTAATGATATTAGATGGATTTGGAATAAATGAATTAGAAGAAGGTAACGCCGTTAAACTTGCAAATACCCCAAACATGGATTATTTGTTTAATAATTATCCAAATACTAAGATTGATGCTTCAGGACTAGCAGTTGGGTTACCAGATGGACAAATGGGTAACAGTGAAGTTGGACATACAAATATTGGAGCAGGTAGGGTTGTTTATCAAGATTTAGTTAAAATATCTAAGGATATAGATACTAATAAATTTTATGAAATAACAGAGTTTAATAATGCCATTGATAATGCTATTAAAAATAATAGCAAATTACATTTAATGGGTTTGCTTTCTGATGGTGGAGTTCATTCACACATTAACCATTTGTTTGCACTTCTTGATTTATGTAAAAAAAGAAGATTTAAAAACGTATTTGTACATGCATTTATGGATGGAAGAGATACATCTCCAACGTCAGGTGTTGATTATATAAAGAAATTAGAAGAAAAGTTAAAGGATACGGGGGGTGCTATTGCAACTATATCTGGTAGATTTTATGCAATGGATCGTGATAATAGGTGGCAAAGAGTAGAAAAAGCATATGATGCAATGGTAAATGGTGTTGGCACTATTGAAGAAGATGCCGAAGTTGCAATGAAAAACTCGTATGCTAATGAAGTTACTGATGAGTTCGTTATTCCAACAGTAATTAATAAAGATGGTATGATTGGTGAAAATGACTCAGTTATATTCTTTAATTTTAGATCAGATCGTGCAAGGGAAATAACTAGAAGTTTAGTAGATGATGATTTTGATAAGTTTAATGCTAAAAAGTTAAACTTATATTATGTGTGTATGACGGAGTATGATAAAACAATTAAAAACGTTTTTGTAGCTTATAAACCAGAAGAATTAGTTAATACTTTTGGTGAATATATTTCAAAAAATGGGTTAAAACAGTTAAGAATTGCTGAAACAGAAAAATATGCCCACGTAACGTTTTTCTTTAATGGAGGAAGAGAAGTTAAATTTGAGGGAGAAGATAGAATTCTTATTCCATCACCAAAGGTTGAAACTTATGATTTAAAGCCTGAAATGAGTGCCTATGAGGTTTGTGACAATGTAGTTAGTGCGATAGAAAGCAACAAGTATAACGCAATAATATTAAATTTTGCTAACACGGATATGGTAGGGCATACTGGAAATTTAGATGCTGCAATTAAAGCGGTTGAAGCAATAGATGAATGCATTGGTAAAATATTAAAAAGCTTAGATAATGTTAATGGGGTGCTTTTATTAACCGCTGATCATGGTAATTGTGAAAAAATGATTGATTATGATACAAACATGCCTCATACTGCTCATACTACTAATTTAGTACCACTTTTAGTATATGGAGCAGGTGATATAAAACTAAGAGAAGGAAGGCTATGTGATATAGCCCCTACCATGTTAGATATACTAAATTTGAATAAACCAGTTGAGATGACAGGTGACTCTTTAATAGAAAATAAGATGTAATTTTTACATCTTTTTTTTGTAAAATTCTTGATATATATTAATAAATATTATAAAATTATAATAAGGGTGTGGTATATGTGAATAATACTGGTAATAATATGAATCAATTTAATAATCCTCAGGTAAATAATGCCCCAAATGTTGAAGAAAAAAAGAAAAAGGGACTTTTTTCTAAGAAGAAGGACAAAGAGGATAAAAACGCGGTTCAACAGCAGAATTTGGTAAATAATATGAACGCACCTGTTAATAATACTATTAATCAAAATAATGGTACTATTTTAAATAATAATCAACTAATGGCTAATATGCCATTTAATAATAACGTTGTTAATAATCAACCGGCACATAGGCAGTATCAAAGTACAAATGGAAATACTCCTATGCAGAAGAAACCTGTTTTGGCAACTAATACTCAACAGCCTGTTAATAACGTAGCTATGAATACGATAAAAATTAATAATCAGAATAACAACGTTAATCAAACGGCATTTAATACTGCATCACCAGTTGAAAAACCAATAGTAAATATTCCAGTTGGTGCTATAAATAACAATATAAATCAAAATACTATTAATCAAGTGCCAAGTGTAGAAACGCAAGTAGTCAATCAAAATGTGCAACAACCGGTAGCAAATGCAAATGTTCAACCAAGTATACTACCATCAAAAGAAGATAAACATTTGGATTCGTTAAAGTCTTTAGAAAATTCAAATACTATATTACCAGTAACAAGTACTGATAATATAGTAACTTCTGATGCGGTTGAAAAGCCTATTGAATCAAAGGCTGAACAAGCAAGAGCAACCAGCGTTATTAATATGAATATAAATAAACAAGCAAGTGCACCAGTTGCGCCAATCGTAACGCAGCCAGTTGCACCTGTTACACCGGTAACGCCAGTTGCACCAGCTACACCAATAACACCAGCACCAGTGGGTTTTGACGTAAATGCACCTAGAGAACATGTCTCGCTTGATACTCGAAATCAACAAGTTGAGGTGCCAGTAGAAGAGCCTACTGAAGTAGCAGATTTAGATGAAGAAGATGAAGATGTTGAATTTTTAGAATATGAGTATGGTAATGCAGGAATTATAAAACGTATATGTGCAGATATTATTGATCAGTTTATAATAATTATTTTGGTGTGTGCAGTGTATGTAGCATTATCGACAGTATTTATTTTTGTAAATAATAACGTGTTAAAGATAATTATTAACGTTATCGCTATTGTGGCATTATCATTTGGTAATATATTATATAGAACGTATAATGAAAGAACTGGTAATACGATAGGAAGAAAAGCCACAAAGACTATTGTTTTAAATAATAATAATGATCAAATTGAAATTACAACCGCACTTTTAAGAACACTAATTGCAACTATTATAAATGGAACTGGTATTGGTTTTATAGTTAATGCTGTATTAATTTGTACTGATAAAAATAAAAAAGGTATTGAAGATAAAATATTTAATACGCAAGTTATAGATTCTAGTATTTAATCTAAGAAAGGGTGTGTTTTAATGGCACAAGCTAAAAAGAGTAATAAAAAGAAACGAGTTAATGCTAAAAAGAAAAAGAGTTTTGATTATAATAAACTGTTTATAATAACAGGGGCATCTTTGGTGGTATTAATACTCATAATAATAATTATTATTAAAGTATCCAAGGGATTAGAATGTAGTAGTACAAACCCTTATGATAAAGGAGTAAAACAAATTAATAATATGACCTTTAATTTTAAAGGCAACAATCTAAATACCGTTAGTGTGGAAAAAACAATTACAGTTGATAAAGAATATGAATCAAATGCAAGAAAGTATTTAGAAATCATTGATGAGTCATTAAAGGAATCATATAAAACAAAAGGCATCGATTATAATTCTAAGATAGAGGGTAATAAACTAGTAATAAAATTAATATATAGTGATAAGAAGAATTATGTTTTAAATGATGTAGATATTATGATAAATGATGAAAACGTTAGTGTTAACGTTATGACACAAGATAATAATAATACTAGAATAAGCGTTGATTTATCTAAAAATAATACAAAATCTAACATTAAAAAAATGGTAGAAAGCAAAAGATATATATGTAATTAAGGCGTTTTTCGCCTTTTTAAATAGACATAAGTTATATTTGTGCTATAATACTATGCTGTGAGGTGAATTATGAGAAAAGTTTTATCAGGATTTTTATCAGTTATTTTATCATTATTAGTATGTGCTTTAATCTTTTCTTTTTACGCATCAAAAATATGTGTTGATACTTTATCATCAACCGTTGTTAATAAGCAAATTGCAAGTAAAACAATAGATGTATTAAAAGAAAAGTATCCTAAATTAAGTAATGATACTTTGCAAAAGATTGAAGTCTTTGTTAAAAATAGTGATGAAATAAATAAAATTACAGAAATATATTTTAATGCGGTTATAGAAAACTATGGAAAAGGTTCAGCTACAGTTCCTAATATTAAACCACATGTAAAAAAACTAATTAGTGAGTCAGTTCCGTTTTTAGATGATGATCAAATAAATGATTTAGTAAAAACAATTGATGAAGAAAATAAGTTTAACGGTGTATATGAATGGGTATTAGATAATTTAACCGATGATCAAAAAGAAGCAATATCATTATACAAATTTGTAATATCAGATGAATTTAAGATAATTATTGGTTCGATAATATTTATTAATATTATACTTATAATGATACTTTTAAAATCATTATATAAATGGATACTTAACGTATCTTTATCAAGTATATTTGCTGGATTAATAATACTTTTATTAATACCACGTTTATTAAATGCAATATCTAAAAAAATAATGACATCATTAATTGGGTCAACTAGTACAATAAATATTAATTCAGTAAATAGCTATGGATATATATTGTTAGCAGTTGGTGTTTTGTTATTAGGTTTTTATATATTATTTAGTGTATTATCAAAAAAGAAAGCTCATTAATATGAGCTTTTTAATGTATTGGTGTATTAAACGCTTGGAATTGTTGCGTGCATTTAAATTTTTTGTTGACAACAAAATCTTATTGTGTTATTTTTTAATTGTAATCAAAAAAGGAAGGAGCGTGATTAAAATGAGATATTTAATTATCAACAATTTATTTATATGCAAGATTAATCACGTGGATTCTATTTAAATTCTTTTAATGATTCATGTTTATTTAATCTTGCTTAAAAATAAGCAAGATTTTTTCTTGCAATAATTTGTTGATGAACATGAATTTGTATATTTAATAATTTATTATGTAGTTATGGAGGTGATTATATGAAAAAGAAAAAAAGTAGTTTGAAAGAGTTTAAAACTACATATAGATTAGTAAAAAGTGATAAAACCAAATTTATCATTGCATTCATATGTATTTTCATAAGCTCACTTTTATCCATTACAACGGGTTATTTACAAGGAGAAGTTACTGAGTCAATAATCGTATTAAACATAAAAAAGGCAGCACTTTATTTAGGAACTTACTTTTTATTTACAGGGGTATTAGAAAACATATTTAGAAATTTAGGATTACTATTTGCAAATAAGGTAGAAGCTAACGCATCCAGAAAACTAAGTGTCTTGGTATATAAGAAAATGCTTAATTTACCGGCATATGCTTTTGAAGAAAAGTCAAGTGGTGAATTAATAAATAGAATTACTAACGATACTGAAAGTATTTCTAATTCATTTAATAGTGTTATGGAAATGGTAATAGATGCATTTTGTTGTATACTAATATTTATATATATAATTTTTAATTCTTATATTGTTGCAGTAGAAATTGTTGTATTTATTATAATTATTGCAATTATAACTAAGATTTTTAGTCCTAAAATGAAAAAGGTATATGATGAATTAAAAACAAAAAAGGATGAATACGCTGCAATATCTACTGAATCAATAAGGGGTATTAGAGAAATTAAAACACTAGGTATTAAAAGCAACTTATTAGATGGTGTTAAGCTATTACGCAAAGAAGTTTATAATAAAGAAATAAAGGATATAAAAATACATAGAAAGTATACTATTTTAATGTGGTTTTTAAGGTCGTTATTTGAATCAACCGTATTTATTACTTGCATTGTAGGAATATATAATAAGTCAATGTCCATAGGCTTTTTTATGGCAATGACCTGGTATGTTTATAGGTATACTTGGTTAGTACAAAGAGTTGCTGAAACTAATAGAATGTATCAAAGAATGTTTGTTTCGTTAAGAAGGATAAATGAGATAATAGAAAATAGATTATATGATGATGATAAGTATGGTAAGGTTGCATTAAAAAGTATTAAAGGTAATATTACTTTTGATAACGTAACTTTTGGTTACCCAAATGAAGAATCTACTTTAAAAGACTTTTCTGCAACGTTTAAAACAAATACAAAAATTGCAATAGTTGGTAAATCTGGTCAAGGTAAATCAACGCTCTTTAATTTGATTACAAGAATATTTGATACTAATAAGGGAGATATTTATATTGATAACGTAAATATAAAAGATTTAACTGAACAAACCTTAAGAGATAACGTATCAATAATAAGACAAGAACCATTTTTATTTAATAAAACAATAAGGGAAAACTTTGAAATAGTAAAACCTAACATAAAATTAGATGATATTAAAAAGTATTGTAAGATGGCATATTTAGATGAGTATATTGAATCACTTCCTAACCAATATGATACTTTATTGGGAGAAGGTGGAGTAAACTTATCTGGTGGTCAAAAACAAAGATTATCAATAGCAAGAGCACTTGCTAAAGAATCTAAGATTATTTTATTTGATGAAGCAACTAGTGCGCTTGATAATAATTCACAAGAATATATTAAAAAAGTTATTAATGATTTAGTAATAGATCATACCGTTATAATAGTTGCCCATAGATTATCTACCATAGTGGATGCAGATGAAATATTTGTTGTTGATGATGGCAAGGTAGTTGATAAGGGTAATCACAAAAAACTATTAAAAACATGTAATATATATAGTAGTTTGTATAAAAATGAAGATAGTTTAAAATAATTATTGATAATTATTTATGTTTAATATATAATAACATTTACGGAGGGTTTTGAAGTGTTAGATATTAAGACGAATATTAATTTAGGTAAACCAATATGTGTTATTGGCACTGCAGATGGTGCATATCCAGGTAAGACATTTATAAGTGAAAATACTTTTGCAGTATTTCGTTATGATCCAAATAATTATTATAAAACGATTTATGGTTTTAGAAGTAGTACTGGAAAAGAACTAGGTGGTATTAAATATACGGATGTTATGCCATTTAAAGATGGACTTGCATGGGTATTTAATGAAAACGGAACACCAATACTTTTAAATAAAAAAGGTAAGGAAGTACTTAACTCTAAAAACGCACTTGAATATGGTATGACTAAGGATTTAAAACTATTAGAAAAAGAAAAAAAAGAGTATTTAAAAAACCATAAGTCATATGCAAAAAAGAATAAGTTTGAAGATGAAGAAGTAGTATATGCCTTTAAAAACAAAAAGAAGTATGGTTTAAAAGAACAAAATGGTACTACTATATTACCAGCAGAGTATAATGATATATACGTAAATGGGGATATTGTAGTAATTGATGATGCTATATATAGTGTTAGTGGTTTGAAGCCAAGTTATGAAGTTACAATATCATATGAGGATTTAAGTGTAATTGAGGTATTTAATAATTATTGTGATATGAAAAACTATATTTCAAAGTTTAAAAAAGAGTTTGAACATAATTTATTATTAGTTCATGAAGAATTTGAAAAAGCTCTTAAAGCAATTACGGAAAAGCAAAAAAGAGATGTTACTAAGTTTTTTTATGACGCTGATAAAAAAGTTCAATCCGAGGTTTTTAAACACAAGAAAAGCAAGAAATAATTCTTGCTTTTTTTACATACTTTACATAAAAATGAATAAAATAAAAATATATTAGCACTCTCTATTGACAAGCGCTAATAAAAGTGCTATATTAATTATAGAAAAGGAGATGATAATATGCATTTAATGCCAAGAGGATTTGACGACATATTTGATGATTTTATGGCTCCTATG
>CADBMO010000077.1 GCA_902795755.1 uncultured Erysipelotrichaceae bacterium
TAAAAAAACTATAGCAAGGAAAAATAATGAAATAGAAGATATAGAAATTGAAGGATCATTTGTATCTAGTGTAGCATTAAGAACTATAAAAGGAACCAATAGAAATATTATTGTACATAATGATAATTTGACGTTTACTATTAATGGTATGGATATTGAAAAATTAAATGGTAACTTAGATTTAGAATATGAGATAAAAGAAAAAAACGTAGAAAACAATAAAACATTATCTATAATATTTAAAAAAGAACAAGAATTACCAGGTAAAATAAGAGTAGATGTAAACGTACCAAAAGAAATGCAAAATATAATAAAAGATAAAGCAAATGTATATTTATATAAAGATGAAGTATATAATCTAATTGCAGAAGATATGTTAGTTAGGGATAATACTGTAACATTTTATGTTGAAAAACTTGGACATTATGTATTAACAAGTGACAAAATTGAAAGTGGTGTATATAATGATATTCCACTTATAAAAGAAAATGCTAAATTGAATAATAAGATTAAGTATAAACCATTATTACTAGTGGGCATAACAATAGTTGAATTAGTTATTGCATGCATTCTTGGGGTGCTACTAATAAAAAAGAATAAAGAAGAAAAAAAGAAATCAAATAAAAAACAAACAAATAATAAATCAAATAAAAAAGTAACAAAGAAGAACAAACAATAAATTGTTCTTCTTTTTTTGACATTATTTTTACTTTTTATTTCATATAATAACAAACTTAAGGAGGGTTTTATGAATTATTATAATGAAATAAAAAAAGAATTTATAAATAATGAAGTATATAAAAAAGTAAAGGATTATTCTAAGAATAGACATGAATTACAGTCATATTATAATGTGGGTAAGTTACTTGTTGAAGCACAAGGCGGTAAAACAAAAGCTAAATATGGCAACAAACTTATTAAAGAATACTCTAAAAAACTAACTAATGATCTTGGTAAGGGTTACTCAGAACGAAACTTAAGAAACATGAGAAAATTTTACTTATTTTTAAAAAAAGAAATTTGGCAACCAGTGGCTGCCAAATTGAGCTGGTCAAATATATGTATAATACTATCTTTGAATAATACGGATAAAACTAACTATTATTTAAATGTTTGTATTAATCAAAATTTGAGTAAACGAGATTTACAAAAAAGAGTCAAGAGTAAAGAATATGAAAGGTTGCCAAAGAGTACTAAGGACAAATTAATTAATAATGAACAAACTAAAATTGAAGATTTTGTAAAGGATCCAATTATAATTAAGAATAAATATAATTATAAAAATATATCTGAAAAGCTATTACAACAATTAATACTTGAAGATATACCATCTTTCTTAGAAGAATTAGGTACAGGATTCACCTTTATTAAAAATGAATACAAAATAAAACTTGGTAATAGATATAACTATATTGATTTACTACTATTCAATTATATTTATAATTGTTTTATAGTAATAGAACTTAAAGTAACTGAACTTAAAAGTGAGCATGTAGGACAAATAGAAAAATATATGAACTATATTGATAAAAATATAAAGACGATATATCAAGATAAAACAATTGGAATTATTATTTGCAAAAAGAATAATAAATTGGTTATTGAGTATGCATCAGATGATAGAGTTTTTTCAAAAGAGTATGTTATTTATTAGTTTAAATACTATCTATAAGAATCATTATAGTTAACGATTATCATATACTAAATTAGGTATTGTAAATTTGACTTTTTTGGCCAAATATGCTATACTCTTATCTATGTGTGGTGCATTATGCTAGTCATTACACTATTTGAAGGTGGGGCTAAAAATCCATCAATTGTCTTCTGACACTTCGTATTAGTGCTTCTTCGGCCCAAGTTGGGGTGTTAATATGATTTTAGGTCTAAGGATAACTGCAATGGCATGCAGCTGATTAATTCCTTTTACCACGTCACTACAGATAGTATAATAACGGACATGATGTGAGTGTTTAGTAGGGATTTATAATAATATGATGAAATACTAAATGCAAAAGCATATAAGAATAGTCACTTATGTTAGGGAAAACCTCTAGCGTGTACATATTACAAGTATTAAAGTGCGGACTAAGTGGTAATCGAGTAACTATTTAAGGCAACTGATAGTTTTTTGATTTAAAACGAAAGTGCCGAGGAGTAATCCGAGGTATCAAAAAGAGAAATTCAACTCGACCAAAGCCGTAAAGTTGATTTGTAATATACCATACAATAAAAACTACTTTAAGATGCTTAAAGTTTTTTTTATTTTATGATAAAATATTTGTAGGAGAATATTATGAAAAAGAAAAAAGATAATTGGATACTAATTGTTTTTATTTTAACTTTTGTTTTATCGGTAGTATTTAGTTTTGTTTCTAATACAATGGCTGCTAAATTTGATAATATAATATTAAGTATTGTACTTGTTTTAACCATTTCATTTGGTGTATTATTTGATCTTATTGGTACCGCTGCTATAACGGCTAATGAATCTAGTTTTCATGCTATTAATAGCAAACGTATTAAAGGTGCTAAAGAATGTATTTTTATAGTAAAAAACAATAATAAAATATCATCGTTTTGTAATGATATAGTAGGTGATATTTGTGGCATTATATCCGGTTCCATTGGTGCAATATTGTCAATTAGTATATCAACAACTTTTTTAATAAATGGTACTTTAGTAGGAGTTGTAATAGCAGCGTTAATATCATCACTTACCGTTGGAGGTAAAGCAATACTAAAAAAAGTTGCAATAAAAAACGCAGATAAAATTGTATTAAAAGTAGGTAAAATTTTAAGTACTTTTAAGTTTGTGAAATAATGAGTCTATTTTTAGACTTTTTTTTATATATTTGATATAATTATTAGTGATTAAGGAGCACTTATGAAAAGTATTTATGATTATACAATTAATGATTTAACAGAATATTTTTTAAGTATCGGTGAAACTAAATTTAGAGCAAGTCAAGTATTTGATTGGCTTTATATAAAAAGAGTTAAATCATTTGATGAAATGAGCAACATAAAAAAGGATTTAATTAAATATTTAAATGATAATTTTGTATTGAAGACGTTGAAACTAATAAAAGTACAATCTGATATTGATGTTAAAAAGTATCTTTTTGAATTATCAGATGGTAATAAAATAGAAGCAGTACTTATGAATCATGATTATGGTAATAGTTTATGTGTGTCTACTCAAGTTGGATGTAATATGGGATGCCGTTTTTGTGAAAGTGGTAGACTTAAAAAAGTACGTAATTTAAATGCTAATGAATTAGTAGAACAAATATTAATGGTTGAAGATGATATAAAGGATAGAATTAGTCACGTTGTATTAATGGGTATAGGAGAGCCATTTGATAATTATGATAACGTAATGCGTTTTATTAATATAATTAATGATCCAAAAGGGATAAATATTGGTATTCGTCATATTACGGTATCTACTTGTGGGCTGGTACCCAAGATAAAAGAGTTCATAAAAGAAAGAGCAGGCGTTAATCTTGCAATTAGCCTTCATGCTCCAAATGATGAAATAAGAGATAAAATAATGCCAATTAATAAAGTATATAAAATAAAAGATATTATGGACGTTGTAAAAGAATATATAAAAGAAACAAACAGAAGAGTAACATTTGAATATATTTTGTTAGATGGTATAAATGATAGTAAAGAATGTGCTAATGAACTAGTTAAACTATTAAAAGGAATTAACTGCTATGTAAATCTAATTCCATATAATGAGACATCTCATATCGAGTATAAAAAGAGTAAAAAGATGACAATTAATGAATTTTATGATATATTAAAGAAGAATAATATAAATGTAACGATAAGAAGAGAATTTGGTTCTAACGTGTCTGCAGCATGTGGGCAATTAAGAAGTGAGTATAGTAAGGGATAGTGATAAAATGAAAGCATATTACATTACTGATACCGGAAAGGTAAGAACACACAACGAAGATTCTGTTATGATTGTTAAAAATTTATCAGGAGAATATTTAATGATTGTAGCAGATGGTATGGGTGGCCATAAAGCTGGTGAAATAGCATCATCTATCGTTGTTAATGGGTTATCTGACAAGTTTAAAGTGCTTGAAACAATCGGTGAAAAGCAAGAAGCAGTAAATTGGATTAGAGAAAAAACCAATGAATTAAATGAGGCTATATTTAAGTATACTGATGAATTTAAAGAAAGCAAAGGAATGGGTACTACAATGGTACTATCCATTATTACTAAAGAATATATATTATTTGGTAACGTTGGTGATTCATCAGGTTTTGTTATGAAAAAAGGTAGCTTGTATAAAGTGACAAAAGATCATACCTTAGTTAATTTGCTTGTAGAGACGGGTGAACTTACTAAAGAGGAAGCTATAAATCATCCTAGAAAGAATGTATTAATGAGGGCACTAGGAGCTAATAATCCTGTAGACGTTGATATTTTTGATGTAGATACCGAATCAGATGCGGTTCTTCTTTGTAGTGATGGATTAACTAATATGCTTAGTGTAGAACAAATCGAAAAAGTTCTAAACAGTGATTTAACCATAGAAGAAAAGATTGTAAAACTAATTAAAAAGAGTAATTTAAGGGGTGGAACAGATAACGTTTCCATCGCATATTTAGAATTGGATGGTGATGAATAATGGTTGCAAAAGGGCAACGTATTAATGATAGATACGAAATTCAAAAACTAATTGGTGAAGGTGGAATGGCTAACGTATATTTGGCACATGACACAATTTTAGATAGAAAAGTAGCGGTTAAAGTTTTAAGAGGAGATTTATCCGACGATGAAAAGTTTGTTAGAAGATTTCAAAGAGAAGCTTTAAATGCATCATCACTTTCACATCCTAATATAGTTGAAATATATGATGTAGATGAAGATGAGGGTAATTTTTACATCGTTATGGAGTATATTGAAGGTAAAACATTAAAACAAATGATTAAAAGAAGGGGAGTATTAACTCTTCCTGAAACAATAGATATTGTTTTACAATTAATAGATGCATTATCTGTTGCACATGATTCGTATATAATTCATAGAGATATAAAACCTCAAAATATAATGATAAAAGAAAATGGTTTAGTAAAAATTACTGACTTTGGTATTGCAATGGCACTTAATAGTGCACAATTAACACAAACTAACTCAGTAATGGGATCAGTACATTATTTACCACCAGAACAAGCTAGTGGAAAAGGTTCAACCATTAGAAGTGATATATATTCACTTGGTATTATGATGTTTGAAATGTTAACTGGTAAAGTGCCTTTCAAAGGGGATAGTGCAGTTGAAATAGCTCTAAAGCACATTAAAGAAGAAATGCCTAGTGTTAGAAGTATAAATCCAGTTGTACCACAATCAGTGGAAAACGTAATATTAAAAGCAACTGCTAAAAATCCTAAAAATAGATATCGTGATGTAAGGGAAATGGCAGAGGATATAAAAACTTGTTTGGATGAAGAAAGACAAGATGAGGAAAGAATTACTTTTAAATACCCAGAGATAGATTTTTCTGAAACAAATACAAAAGCAATCAAGGTTAAAGAAACAAAAAAAGAGGAACCTTCAAAACCAGTTGCAAAAAAAATAGAAGAAGAAGTAGATCCAGAAGAAGAAAGTAATAATAAAAAAATTAAAATAATAATAGGCATTGTATCCACACTCGTATTGTTATTATTTATAATGTTTATTGTTGTTCCTAAAGTAAGTGAAAGCAGATCAATAGAAGTACCTGATGTATATGGTATGGAAATTAATAAGGCAGAAAAAATGCTTAAAAAAAGTGGATTTAAAGTAGATAGAAAGAAAAGAAATAGTGATAGCATAGATGCGGGCTTAGTTATTGAAACGGATCCAAAGAGAAATAGTTCTGCTAAGAAAAAAAGTATAATAACAATTTATTATTCTGCTGGTTCAAAATCAATTAAAGTTAAAGATTACACTGGTAAAAATGCATATGAAATAAAAGCTAAATTAGAGCTTAGTGATATAGTGGTTAATATAGAAGAAAAAGAAGTTACTGATTCTGCAAAATATAAAAACAAAACACAATTAGTAATTGATCAAAGCGTAGAAAAAGGTAAAGTATTAAAAGCTGGTGAAGTAATAACTTTATATATTCCAAAAATTTTAAATACTTATCCTGATATGGTAGCAGATGAATGGGATAAAGATAGAGCATCAGAATTTTGCGAAAAATACGGACTAACTTTAAAAGTTAATTATAAAGAAACAGAAGATAAAGAAGATGGCATAATTCTTGCACAATCACCAAAAGCAGGTGAAGAAATATTTGAAAATGATACGTTAAGAATAGTTGTTTCAAAAAAAGTAACTACAACAACTACAAAAGCAACTACGACAACAACAAAGGCAGAAGATGGAGTTAATTAATGACAGGTAGAGTTATAAAACTAATTAGTAATATATGGACTGTTGATGTAGAAGGGCAATTATACAATTGCTCTTCTATTGGTAAATTTAAATACTTAAAAACGTCACCAATGGTTGGTGATATGGTAGAAATCGATGAAAAAAATAAAGTAATTAAAAAGATTTTACCAAGGAAAAATGAACTCATTAGGCCTCCAATTGTAAACGTGGATCAAGCTATTATAGTAACAAGTGTTAAAGAACCAGACTTTTCTAGTAATTTGTTAGACAAATTATTAGTAATAATTGAGTATAACAACATAAAACCCATAATATGCATTACAAAATATGACTTGTTAAAAGATACAAAAGAAATTGATGATGTTTTAAATTATTATAAAAAAATAGGTTATCAAGTATATATAAATACGGAAGTTGATAAAATTAAAAGTATACTTAAAGATAAAATAACTGTTTTAGCAGGTCAAACAGGCGCTGGTAAATCATCTTTATTAAATAGATTAGATAGTAATCTAAATTTAAAAACAAATGATATTTCAAAAGCTTTAGGACGCGGCAAGCATACAACAAGGCATGTTGAATTGTTAGAGATTAATGATGGTCTAGTTGCAGATACTCCTGGTTTTTCATCATTAAGTTTTATTAATATGAATAAAAAGGATATTAAAGATAATTTTATTGAGTTTTATAAAAATGAAAATAATTGTAAATATCAAGATTGTGTTCATGTAAAAGAAGATGGATGTTACATAAAAAAATTAGTTGAAGATGGAATAATTATTAAATCAAGATATGAAAATTATGTTAAATTTATAGAAAGCATTAATGAAAAAAGGTGGTAATATGAAAGTTTCTGTGTCAGTCTTAAAAGAGTATGATAACTTAGAAGTAGCGATTGATAAAGTTAATAAATCTAGTGCTAATTATTTACATATAGATGTTATGGATGGTATTTTTGTTAATAATAGTAAATTTCCACTAGATATATGTGAAAAAGCAATTAAATTGAGCAATAAAGAAACAGATGTACATTTGATGGTTAATGACGTTGAAACCATAAAGGAATATGCATATTTAAAACCCAACAGACTTACATTTCATGTTGAAGTAATCAAGAATAATGAAATAATTAAATATGTTAAAAGCTTGGGCATAAAAGTTGGACTTGCTATAAATCCAGAAACTAACATAAATGAATTAATGCCTTATGTAAATGATATTGATTTGGTATTATTTATGAGCGTTAACCCAGGGTTAGGTGGGCAAAAGTTTATTAATAGTGTAACTGATAAAATAAAACTATTCAAAAAACTATCACCTAAAGAATTAGATATAAGTATAGATGGTGGAGTAAATAACGAAACCATAAATAGTTGTAGAGAAGCTGGTTGTAATATTGTTGTAGCAGGCTCATATGTTACAAACATGGATAATTATGACGATGCCATAGTAAACTTGACATAATTTGACATTTTTAGCAATTTATGATATAATACAAACACATATGAGGGGAGATTCGTATGACAAGAGAAGAAATGGTAGATCAAGTTAAGTTTTTAGAAGAACAAAGAGATAAAACTTCAGATCCAACTAAAAAAAGAAATTTTCAAACTCAAATTGATTTTTTAAATGATCAAATTAGAGAAATGGATCGTTCACGTAGTGGTAGAAGTACCGCGCAAAATGTCGTTGGTGTTGCAACTAGAATCGTTGCAGGTGCCGCTTCAATGGTAGTTGGTGAAGTTGATGCTTGTGTAACAGGTAGAACAGATGAAAAGCAAGTTAGAAGAAGACGTGGTAAATTTGTTGATTCTGCCGAAAATGCAATGGTTAGGGTAACTGGTGCCATTGAAAATATTTTTAGGAAAAAATAACAAAAACACCTTAAGGTGTTTTTTCTTGACTTTATTAGTACTTTATAATATTATATAAAGCAACAAAAACGGGGGAATAATATGAAAAACCTTATATTTGATAGAAGTGTTATTAATGATTATATAAATGGTAATACTATAAAAGAATACACCGAAGAAGAATTAGAAGATAATGTATTTTTTATGCAAGATGTATTATCAGTTACAAATGATCCAAATATGTTTTATTTTGCATCTGATAGAATAAAAAACAACATAGATTTTGTTGTTAAGACCATAAAAACATTTAAGGATAATGAAAAATTTGTCAGTAAGTTATATAACGAATTTTTAAGTAAGAATCCAGAGCATAGACAAACACTTGTTATATACTTATACAATATGTATAGGAATGATAAATGCTTATTTGCAGATAAAATGTGTGAGGAAGCAAATAAAGTATTTAATGAATTAGATGTAGATGGTACATTTGTATTGTTAGAAAAAAGCTGTGATAATCCAATTAAACTAGATTTTATGGCAAGAAGATATGCAGTAGCTTTATTCTATGAAAATGAAAAATATACTTTAGAAGGTTTAATACATAATTCAATGACTAAAAAAGAAATGCATAGCATGAAGCCATCTACGTATACTATAAGATACATTAATATGCATGATAGTGATTTAGCAGATTATATATCAACAAATCCAGGTATGATAAGTGGTATATTTATAGATGTTAAAAATGTTTTTAAAAGCTGGAATACATACGAAAACAAATTAAATGATATTAGAATTAAAAACGTTATGACCGCATTATATAGTTATATAAAGGAAGGCAATAATGAAGGAGTTTCATTACAAACTATATTAAGTTATGTAATTTATGATTTAAGCTTACAAGAATCATTTGAAATGTTCGAAAATCATAACCCAATTAAGAATTTAAGATATCCTGATTATAAAGATAGTTATAGCAAGGTAGATAGAGACTCTTTACCTAAAACTTATACTGAATTAGAAGAAAAAATATCAAAAATATATAAAAAGGATTATGTTGGAGAGAGAAAAAAGTAATAAAACCCTTTACAAAACATAAAAATTAGTGTATATTAATAAAGTAATTTTGATATGGAAAGAAGACGAGTATTCATCTCACCTGATTGCGAATAGCGATAGGTAAATGCCAATTAATGAT
Source organism: uncultured Erysipelotrichaceae bacterium (assembly GCA_902795755.1). Classification (GTDB taxonomy): domain Bacteria; phylum Bacillota_I; class Bacilli_A; order RF39; family UBA660; genus Aphodocola. The sequence goes on from CADBMO010000077.1 coordinate 9,461, forward strand.
TTTATAATTAAGTTATACTATTATTGGGCACAAATGGATACGATCTTCGTATTCATTTTTTAATGGAGGTGCTTTAATATAGCAAAAGAAAAAGAAATGCCTATTAATGAACAAATAAAGGCAGAACAAATGCTTGTAATAGGTCCAAACGGAGAACAATTAGGAATTAAGTCAAAGGAAGAGGCGTTAACACTTGCGTCATATGCAGGTTTTGATTTGGTTTTAATTACTGAAAAAGGAGATACTCCTGTTTGTAAGTTAATGGATTACAATAAGTTTAAGTATGAGAAAAAGAAAAAACTTAAAGAATCACAAAAAAAGCAAAGAGAGAATAATGCGGAGTTAAAAGAATATCGTTTATCACCAAATATCGATGTTCATGACTTTAATACTAAATTAAACAATGCGAAAAAGTACTTAATAAAAGGACATAAAGTAAAAATTAGCATTAGGTTTAGAGGAAGAGAAATGCAATTTACTGAAAAAGGTAAAGAAGTAATGCTTAAATTTGCAGAAGAATTAAATGATGTAGCAGAGATGGAAGCAGCACCTGTTTTGGATGGAAGAAACATGTATGCAATGCTAAACCCATCTAAGAATAAATAAGTAGGAGGAAAATATTATGGCAAAGAAAACTCAAAAAACACATAAAGGAACAAAAAAAATATTAAACGTTAGAAATAGCGGTTCTATAACTACTGGACATCCAGGTCAAAGACATAATACTGGTTCTAAGAACTCAGCATTTAACAGAAGAAAAAGAAGTAAATCAGAACTAAGTTCATCTGATGCAAAAAGATTAAAAAGATTAATTGATAGAATTTAATAAGGAGGAATAATAATGGCAAGAGTTAAAAATGGAGCAGTTACAAAAGCTCGTAGAAAAAAGATATTAAAAGAAGCCAAAGGATACTTTGGAAGTAAACATCGTTTATTTAAAACTGCAAAAGAACAAGTAATGCATTCAAGAGTATATGCTTATCGTGATAGAAAACAAAATAAGCGTAATTTTAGAAAATTATGGATAGTACGTATTAACGCAGCATGTAGAGAAAATGATATTAGTTATTCAAGATTCATTAATGGACTTTCAAAAGCAGGTGTTACCGTAAATCGTAAAATGCTTGCAGAAATTGCTATTGATTCACCAAAAGCATTTGCTGATTTAGTAGCTATTGCAAAAGATGCTTTAGAAGGTAAAATGCCTAAAGAAGTAAAAGCAAGTGCTAAAGCACCAGCTAAAAAAGAAGAAGTTAAAGAAGAAAAGAAAACTCCAGCAAAAAAACCAGCTGCTAAAAAGCCAGCTGCAAAAAAAGAAGATATATCAAAATTAACCGTAGCAGAATTAAAAAAATTGGCAAAAGAAAAGGGTATTGAAGGATACACTACAATGAAAAAAGCAGAATTATTAGAGAAACTTGCATAGTTTCTTTTTTTTCTATTGACTTATCATTTTTATAATGCTAGTATATATACCCAAGAAAGAGGTGTTATTATGCAAGAATATGGTGTTAGAGCAAACACACTATATGAAAAAAACATAAGAATAAACTCTGGGGAACAAAGAATGAATATTGTAAAAAGGCCTTATATGCTTCAAGTATCAAAAGATCGTGATGGTAATATAAGTGTTGATAAAAGATACATAGATGAATCAAGTAAAAGAGTAGTTAAACAAATATAAAGACAATACTCTTTTTTTTTGTTATAATTTATTTAGGTGGTAATTATGAAGAACGTTTATTTAATATATGGTAGTAATTATGAACTTATTAAACGTGAAATAGATAATATTGTTAAAGATATTACAGATGTCGTTAAGTATGATCTACAGTTAAGTCCAGTAGACGAAGTTATTGACGATGCTAGTATGATTTCATTGTTTGGCGAAAAAAAAGTAGTTATTGCAGAAAATGCTATGTTTTTAACTACCAATAAATCAAGTGTTGATCATAATATTGACTACTTAATTTCTTTTTTAAATAATAATAATAGTGAAAATATTGTTATATTTACTTGTTATGATGATAAGCTAGATGAAAGAAAAAAAGTAGTTAAACTATTCAGAGAAAAAGCAACGGTTATATATAAAAAGGAAGTAACAAAAAAAGATATACCATCTTTTGTAATCAGCGAATTTAAAAATATGGGCTATATAATAGATTATAAAACCGCCAGTTATTTTTCAGATTATGTTGGTGAAAATATAGATATTATAATAAGTGAAATTAATAAAATGACTTTATATAAAGCTGATGATAAGCAGATAACAATAAAGGATATTAACGATATATCATCCAAAGCTTTTAAAGATAATATATTTGATTTTTTAGATGCTGTACAAAAAAGAAACTATAAAAAAATGTTTGAATGTTACGATGATTTAAAAATAATTGGAGAAGAACCAATTAAAATTATTTCAATGTTAGGTAAGCAATTGTTTTTAATATACCAAGTAAAACTATTATCAAAAAATAATACACAAGATGACATTGCAAACATATTAAAAATTCATCCATACCGGGTTAAACTTGCGTTAGAAAGTGACTTTTTAGAGTATGAGTTAACAGATTTGATAAAAAAGCTTCATAACTTAGATTATGAAATAAAAAGTGGAAAAAAAGATAAAGATCATGCATTCGAAAGTTTTCTTTTAAAATTATAATTGTAGTTATTTTAATAATGTGTTATTATGTTAATGATAGATAGGAGGCACTATGGATTATTTATCAGAAGAGGAAAAGAAAAAAGCATTCATTAAAATAGGAATAGCTATTGGAGTTTTAATATTATTAGTAGTATTAGCAATTATAATAATGAAGTTTTATTAAAAAAAGACACTTCTTTTGTGTCTTTTTTTTATAAAAACAAAATAACTAGTAAACCAACTATTAAACAATAAATTGAAAAATATATTAGCTTTCCTTTTTTCATTATGTTTATAAACCATTTTGCACTAAAATAAGTTAAAATAGCACTAGTAATCATACCTATTAAATATGGAATAATTAAACTAGAAAGATTACTTGCATCAAGTAAATCTTTTACCCCAAGCATCATTGTAGCTACACTAATTGGTAAATAAAGCATAAATGAATAATTAAGTGCTGAATCCCTTTTTAAATTGTTAGTCATACCACCAACTACCGTTGCACCACTTCTTGATATTCCAGGAAATAGCGCTATTACTTGAAAGAAACCTATTATAATAGCATCTTTAACCGTTATATCTTTTTTTTCTTTTTTTCCTTTAAAATCCTTTATTAAAAACAATGCAATAGAGGTAATTAAAAGAGCAATTCCAACTAGCTTTACGTTGTTCGAAAACTTGTCAATATAATCTTTAAGTAATAGACCCGCTATACCTGCTGGTATAGTACCTATTACTATAAGCCATGCATATTTATAATTTGTTTTATATTTTTCTTTTTTTGTTTTTAAAAATAAAAAGAAATCTCTAATAATATACGCAATTTCTTTTCTATATAAAAAGCATATTGCAATAAATGATCCAAAGTTTACAACTATTTCAAAGTTAATATCATTTAAAACATCTAAATTAAAAAGATGTTTAAATATAACAATATGTCCACTAGAAGAAACTGGTATAGGTTCTGTAAAACCTTGTAATGCTCCTAAGAAAATATATTTAATAATTTTTATAATCATACTTATCCTCCTATAGTAATTATATAATAATTTAGGTTTAAAATAAACTTTTAATTCTAAAAAGTAGCGTCAAAAATAATATTAAGTAGGTGATATATTGAATAAGATATTATTTTTATTAGGAATTACGTTATTAGTTAGTGGATTAATTCCAATTATTTTATACATGAATTTATTATATTATGGGTATACTTTTACTGAGTATTTATCCATAATATTTCATAAATTAGAAATGATATACGTTATACTAGGATTTATAATACTTAACATTTGCTATTTTAAAAAGGAGAGATTAACTTGAGAATAATATACGACGTATTATTAAATTATAACAAATACGCATATGAGTTTTATGAATGGAATAAAAATGATAATATTAAACATTTTAAATCAATTAACTCATATAAAGTTAGCAAAAAAGTATTATGTGATTTTATTAATCACAAATTTAAGTTAAATAATAATGAGTTTGGAAAAATGTGTATTTTCTATGATGACTATAGAGCGTGCGCCTTTGAATTTGATAAAAATGGTATTGTAAAGGGTAAAAGCTATATGTTATTTGATGAAGAAGAAGACGTGTTAAATAGTAATGATAGTATTATCAACATTAATTATGAAATAATAAAAAAACAAATTCACAATAAATACTATACAAGAAAAACACAAAGCGATGTTAACCTGCTCAAAAAAATATTTAAGAATATGGATAATGAGTCTCTTATAAAATATGTTTATTATGAATGCTTTGATATAAAAGAATCAAATATTAAAAAGGCATATAATAAGTTGCTAAGTCACATTAATAGTAACGATATTAAGCTCATTAATAAACTAATTAAACTATTTCATTCAAAAAAAAGGTATAAAATACTAAAAAATAGATAACATAACAAATGAGGAGGATGTAATAGTGAAAAAAATAATTAGTATATTATTCATGGCTGTAATTGCACTATTTATAAGTGGATGTGCTTGTTCAATGAATGATAATAAACCAAATGAAGCAATTGAGACTCTATTTGAAAAATATCGTAACAAAGATGAAAACGTATTAACACAATTAAAACAAACCATTGAAGGTGAAGTATTAAATGATGATAACAAGGTAAAATATCAAGCATTAATGGAAAGGCAATATGATAGTTTTTCTTATGTTATAAAAGATGTTGAAACAAATGATGATAGTGCAACATCGCTTGTAGAAATTACGGTGTTAAATTACAAAGGTGCTTTAGAAGAAGCAGAAGAGGAATTGAAAAATCATCCTGAAAAATTTAATGATGAAGATGGTAAATTTTCAGAAGATAAATATACAAAATATAAAATAGAGTTAATGGAAAAAGTAGAAGATACAACCACGTATACAATTAATTTAAATTTAACTAAAGAAGCAGGTATGTGGAAAGTTGACGAGTTAACAAAGGATGACATTAAAAAATTACATGGAGTATATTAATCAAGGCTTAGCCTTGATTTTTTTAAGTTTTAATGTATAATAATATATCACAAGGAAGTGATAATATGAAAATACCATTTAAAAAAGAAATAAAAGAATGTTATCCAGCTTTAGTAGTATATTTAAACCCATCAAATATGATTAGTTATAAGAATGGTAAACTTGAAATATATCCAAAAGGATATGAACTTGCAACCAGTGTTGAAGTGTGCAAGGAAGAAAATGATAAATTAATGATAAAAAACAGAATAGAAGTAAGACCTATTGAGTTATTAGAAGATGATTTCAAAAATGGTTTTAAGTCAAATAAAGATGGAGTAAATGCATATGCAATGTATTACGATCCAAGTAGTGATAAAAAAATAACACCATGGCACTTTAAAAAAGATAATATTATATCATGGGTGAAAAAGAACATAGATGATGAGCATAATTTTGAGCCTGTTAGCAATGCGAACTCTTTATTAATATATATTAGATACTTAATAGATGAATATTATAGAGAAGATTTTCAAATAGAAATTAAAAAATTTGTAGATGAAAGAATAGAAGAGATTGCTAAAAAAGTTAAGAAGTAAATTCTTAATTTTTTTTAACGATTAATTAGCACTTATATATTGACAGTGCTAATTAATAAGTTTATAATTAATAGTGTAATAATTAAGGAGATGATAAAATGGCTAAAAGACAATTTAAAGCTGAATCAAAAAAATTATTAGATTTAATGATTAACTCTATTTATACAAATAGAGAAATATTTTTAAGAGAATTAGTATCAAATGCAAGTGATGCGTTAGATAAACTATCATATGAATCTCTTACTAATAAGAAAATTAAAGTTAATAAGAAAAAATTAGGAATTAAAATAGAAGTAGATAAAGAATCTAGAATACTTACCATTGAGGATAATGGTATTGGTATGAGTAAAAACGAATTAGCAGAAGATTTAGGTACTATTGCTAAAAGTGGTACTCTAGCATTTAAAGAAGGTGTAACAGATAAAGATAAACTTAACATGATAGGACAATTTGGTGTAGGTTTTTATTCAAGTTTTATGGTGAGCGATAAAGTAATTGTGGAAAGTAAAAAAGTTGGTGAAGATAAGGCTTATAAATGGACCTCTAATGGAGTAGATGGATATGAAATAGAAGAATGCGATAAAGATAATAATGGTACTAAGATTACTTTACACATTAAAGAAAATGGTGAAGAAAAATATGATTACTATTTAGATGATATTAATATTCAAAAGTTAATTAAAAAGTATTCTGATTATGTGACATATCCAATTACAATGCTTATATTAGATGAAAAGAAAAATAAAAAAACTGAAACAGATCCAATAAATAGTATGGTTCCTATTTGGAAGAAAAATAAAAATAAAATAAAAGATGAAGAATACAATAGTTTTTATAAGGATAAATACTATGATTATGTAGACCCGCTTAGGGTAATACATACTAACGCGGAAGGATTAGTAAGCTATGATGCAGTTTTATTTATACCAGGGAATCCACCATTTGATTTTTATATGAAAGACTATAAAAAGGGATTAGAGTTATATTCAAATGGTGTACTTATAATGGATAAGTGCGAAGATTTACTTCCGGATTACCTAAACTTTGTAAAGGGTGTTGTAGATTCGCCTGATTTAACACTTAACATATCAAGGGAAACATTACAACAAAATAGACAGTTAAATATTATTGCAAAAAATATAGAAAAGAAAGTATTAAAAGAACTTGCTGATATGCTAGAAAATGATAGAGATAATTATGAGAAGTTCTTCAAATCATTTGGTGTAAATATTAAATTTGGTGTATATGATGGATATGGTGCTAAAAAAGATGATTTAAAAGACTTATTAATTTTTTATTCATCAACTGAAAAGAAAAACGTAACATTAAAAGAATATGTACAAAGAAGTTTAGATGATAAAATATATTATGCTTGTGGTGAAACAATTGATAGTATAGATATGATGCCTAAAGTAGAAAGCTTAAAAGAAAGTGGTAAAGAAGTTTTATATTTAACTGAATACGTTGATGAATTTGCACTTAAAATGCTTGATACGTATGAAGACAAAAAGTTTGTAAACGTTGCAACCGATAGTGTTGATTTATCAACTGAAATAGAAAAACAAGCATTAAAGAGAAAAAATGATGATGCAAAAGATATGTTTGACCTTATGAAAAATGAATTAGGAGAAGAAGTTGTTGCAGTTAGATATACTAATCAATTAAAGAATCATCCAATATGTTTAACGTCTGAAGGTGAAATAACGGTTGAAATGCAAAAAGTAATTAATGCAATGCCAACTGATGAACATGCAGAAGCTAAATTGGTTCTTGAAATAAATGAGAATCACGAAATAGCTAAAAAATTACAAGATTTATATAAAAATGATAAAGAAACATTAAAAAAATATACTAAAATACTTTATAATGAGGCAAGATTAATAGAAGGACTTCCTGTTACTAATCCAACTGAGCTAAGTAATTTAGTATGTGAAATGCTTTCAAAATAGTTAGCAAATGCTAGCTATTTTTTTATTGCAATAATTTTCGACATTTTTTTCATAAATGATATGTATAATAAAAGGCATTTAGGGAGGAATATATGAATGAGTTAAAAGAAGAATTAGACATAGAAAATTTGATTTATGAAGTAAGAGATAAACAAGTAATGTTGGATTCTGATTTAGCAAAACTTTATGAATGCAAAAATGGAACCAAAACAATAAACTTAGCGGTAAAAAGACACACAAATAGATTCCCAGAAAGATTTATGTTTAGACTGACTGAAGAAGAAAGTAAAAATATTTGGTTTCAAATTGAAACCAAAAATAGCAATATAGAAACTCGTGGTGGTAAATATAATAAGCCATATGTTTTTACGGAACAAGGAGTTGCAATGCTTGCAAGCATACTTAGAACAAATGTTGCTGAAGAAGTAAGTATAAGAATTATGGATGCATTTGTAGCCATGAGACATTATATTGGAAATAGTGAATATAGACTATCTAATATTGAATCAAAAGTAATTGAGCACGATAAAAATATAAAACTTTTACAAGAATCATTTAATAAGTTTGAAGAGAAGAAAAAGATTAATGATATATATTTTAATGGACAAATATATGATGCATATTATAAGATACTTGAAATATTTAAA
>CADBMO010000078.1 GCA_902795755.1 uncultured Erysipelotrichaceae bacterium
AAGTCTTGTTCAATATTACTATTGTTTTAGTCCGAATATTGCTATTGTCTTGACGAACTAAATCCTGGGAACTACTCCCTTTCAACGATTTAAATTATACCATATTTTACTTAAAATGTCAATATGTGTAAAGGCTATAACCTTTTTTCAAACATATACTGTGCAAAACACCCATCTATTTTGTTTATAAAATTATCTATATACTTATTATCAATATCATTAACGTCATAAATTACATAAGAATAACTGTTACTCTTATATGACCTTTTTTCTTTTAAATTATACTTATTATTAAATCTTATTTCATCTATTTTATCATTAGTAACTTGTACTAATAATGAGTATGAGTATCCTAAATCACTATATAGTTTTACTGCTCTTTTTCTAGCACCTAAATCAATATTACAAACACCTTTTTCTTTACATCTTTTTTCAAATTCTAGTATTAACTTTTTTGCAAGTCCATTATTTCTATATTTTTTATCAACTCCTAAAATAGATAATGTTATTTTATCATTATTCATATTACTACCAGTTATTCCTGCAATTATTTTATCATTATCTTTTATATACATTATAAATTCATTATCAGCATCAAATTGTTTTTCCATAGTTTTATATCTTTCAGTCATGTCATAAAACTTTTCATTATATTCTTCTGCATCAAGTTTAAATACATCTACAAAAAAATCAAACAAGTTTTTTAAATCTTCTTTTGTTTTAATAGTTTTAATGTCCATACTATCACCATAATTAGTATAACATAAAAAAGACAGTTAAACTGTCTTTTTATTTTTATTTACTATTAATACTATTATTACTCCTAACAAAGATAATAACACTCCAATACATAAACATATTAATACTATTGATAACGCACTTGGACTTGCCACATCAGTATTAGAAGGTGCTGCTATATCAGCTTTTACATTATATGGTATTAATAATAAACTAATTATTAATAAACTAATTAATTTATTCTTCATCTTCATTAGCTTTTTCTTCTTTTTTATCTACTTTTTTTGATTTTTTCTTTTTATTAACTAGTATTATTATAATAATTGCTGCAACCGCTACAGAACCACCTGCTATTATGCACATTAATACAAAGTTATATGGTACATTTTTTTCTACTTTTACAGGTTTAGTTGTTGCTTTAGTAGTTGTTGTTGTAGTTGGAGTATCAACTACGTTATCATAGTTCAGTTCATAATCATCATAGCTTGCTATTACCCAACCATTTATACCATTATATGAAATATAATTTTCTGTAGGCTTATCACTATATGGTTCTTCGCTATATGTTGCAATATGCTTAATATCACTACCACTAGGTATAGTAACTAATTTCTTACCGCCATTATTATTGTACTCATATAAATCCAACTCTTTTTTTGTTTTACCAGTTATGGTTCTAGCATATAACAATTCTTTTTCAAAAGAATTAGTCTCTAATAATTTTGTACAATCACCATATTTTATCATTATGTTACTAGTCCATTGATCACTTATATAAGTAGGTTTAATTATAGTATTTCTTGGAATAGTGGCACATGATAATTTAACATCAGTACGTGTAACATATTCTTCATCTTCGTTTTTAAATAAAACTTTAGAATTTAATGTGTCTATCCATCCTTTTTTACCATTATAGGAAACATATACGTAAGCAGCACTATCAATATTACCTTCACCAATATAGTATTGATATGTTAATTTAGTACCTTTTTTTATAGTTGCAACACTTTTATATATGTCTGCAGGTCCTTTTTTAAGTGCTACACCAGATTTTACGTATACTAAAACCTCTCCTTTTTTATTAAGCTTTTTAACATAATTATCTTCTTCTTTAGGGGTAAATTCTTCGGATACTAAACCAGATCCATCTAATGAAGTAAGAACATAATGTTTTTCATTTACTTCAATATTATATTCATTATTAAATCCAGAAGTTACAGTGAATACTGTATCCTTTTTTAATTTACCTACTGAAATCTTGTTCCATTCATGGGTATTTTCATCGTATTGATTTTCATAATACTCAATACCATTTGGATTAATTACAACCATGTCAAATGGTTTTGTATTTGGTGCTCCCATATCTGCTTTAACAGCAAATGGCATTATTAGCATAACTGCTAATACTAAAACTAAACTTAATATCTTCTTCATTATCTCACTCCTTTATAACATATTTATTACTTCACCTATTAAGTAAGATGAAACATTTAATATTAAAGATATTAAAAATGGATTTATTTTTTTATACTTAAGTACTTTTAAGTATATGAATCCCTCTGTTATTACGGTTATTATTTCTAATATAACCAAAGTAATCATCCTAATATTATATCCATACTTTACCAACATAAATATTGGAAGAGATACTACTATTGGATTGGTTACTACGTTTACTAAAACAATATTTAGTATATCTTTTTTATCTCTTATTTTAAGTATTAGTGCTATTAAAACTTCTATTATAATCGTACACACTAAACACTTAATCATAATAAGTGGTAAGTCTTTTATATTAATCATTTTTTCTTACCTAGTTCTTTTTTTACAAATATTATTGTTAGTACAATCATTATTATAATTATTGCTACATACGAATAAAAAAGTATCTCATTTCCTTCTAAGAATAAAGTATTAAATACATAATTCATTTTTTATCAACTCCTTTAAGTACGTAACTTAATAATAATGTGCATACTATTGATAATACTATTATAAATATAATATTACCTACCATTGTTAGCTTTACAAAGAATATTGGTGCAGTTCCTAAAAACAAGCCAATGGTTGTAAGACCAAATGCAAGCCCTGGGCTTTTCTTTAGTACCGATACTAGTATTCCAAGTGTAATTGCCATGGTCATTGAAAAAAACATTACTCCAATTAGTGAAACTATCATCAAGTTATCACCAAAACATAAAAATGGTATTGCAAGTAGTGTTGATGCTATTGCTATCTTTCTTATTCCAAATTTATCAGATAATATACCACCTAACGCTTTACCTATACCCATGGTAAAGAAAAATATCACTAACTGAATAGTTGTCTTATTCCAAGACGTTGGAATACCATAACCCATGTATCCTCTTATAATAACAACAAATACTGCTATTAATATAACAAGTGCTGGATTTATTTTTTCTTTAACATAATTAAATTCTTTAGTACTGCTTTTCTTATCAACATAAGTTTCTGCAAGCATAGTAAATGGTATTAAAGTTAGTATTGGTAATAATAGTATTAATGGGTTTATAGCAGTTCTTGCAAGTAATCTACCTGTTACCACACCAAATGATCCACCAGATACAAATATTGCTGCTGGTGATAATTTACCCCCAGATGCTTTTAATGTTACTTCAGCACCTGCTACGTGTAAAAACGCATTACCCAAACATAGTATAACTAATGATATGTATACCGTTATATTGGTTAAACCAAATATTAGGTATGAAATAATTAATAATATTATACCGATTAAACCTACGTTTAGTTTTGAATATTTATCTTTCACATATCCAATTAAACTTTGAGGTACAAAAGCAAGTCCATCATATATAAATGGTACTAACCATACAAACATTGAGTTATTTGTTACCCTTGATAAGTAAAAGAAGCATACTACCTCAACAATAAAATGAATATAAAAGTATAAATACCCTGTTTTAATTCCTTTACTTTTAAACACTTCCTATTTAACCACCTTCCTTTATTCTAAGTATATCATATTTTAAGTATTAAAAAAATAGCTAAATTAATTAGCTATTCTTTTTTACTTTTTTAGTCGTTTTTGTTCTCGATTCTTCTTTAACACTTAAACTATCTATATAACGTTTTTTTATTTCTAACGTTTCTTCTAAAAAGTCTTCATGTAAATTTAATATTCTTCCTTCTTTATCTTGAAGTCTATATATAATATAGTTTTCATGATTATGTATACTACTAGTTTTTGGTAAAGCAGGTAATAAAACTTCTGCAGTACCATTACCAGGGAACCTTAATGCCCCCGGAACATGAACTATATCTCCCCTTCTTATTATTCCATTTTCTAATATAAATGATTCATTTACTTTATGTATTATACCATCTTCATCTCTTAACCTAACTATATCATAAGAGTTAAATATTTTTATTACTTTAGCTTCATATCCAAATTCTGAATGAGGATAATCAACATGTACTATATCTCCTACTTTAATATTACTCATAACACCACCTCCTTTGGTTATGGGTCAAAAAAAACAAGACCCACATATTTGTGAAAGTCTTGTTCAATACTACTATTGTTTTAGTCCGAATATTGCTATTGTCTTGACGAACTAAATCCTGGGAACTACTCCCTTTCAACGATTTACATTATACCATATTTTGCTTAAAAAGTCAATTTTGACTAATTCTTAAACTGTGAATTATATAGATCTGCATAAAAACCATTTTGCTTCATTAATTCTTTATGATTTCCTTGTTCTATTATATTACCTTCATTCATAACAAGTATTAAATCAGCGTTTTTAATGGTTGATAATCTATGGGCAATAATAAATGATGTTCTACCCTTAGTTAATTTATCCATTGCTTTTTGAACTAGTTCTTCGGTTCTAGTATCAACAGAAGATGTTGCTTCATCTAGTATTAAGAATGGCGCATCTTTTATCATACCTCTTGCAATGGTTAAAAGTTGTTTTTGACCTTGTGAAATTGAATCATCATTTTTAACATTATAATTAATGTTTCCAGGTAGGGACTTAACAAAATGATCAATACCTACCGTTTGTAACGCTTTTTCTATTTCTTTATCTGATACTTTTGCTTTATTATACTTAACGTTTTCTTTTATTGTACCATCAAATAGCCATGTATCTTGAAGCACCATAATAAATAAATCATGAATGTTTTCTCTTTTTAAGTTTTTGGTAGAAACCCTGTCAATTAATATATCACCATCTTTTATGTTATAAAACTTCATAAGTAAATTTACCATCGTTGTTTTACCTGCACCAGTAGGTCCTACTATAGCAACCTTCTGACCTGGTTTAATAAGACAGTTAAAATCTTTAATAATTACTTTATCATCATTATACCCAAACTTAACATGCCTAAATTCAATATTTCCTTTTACTTTCTTAGGATTCAATTTACCAGTAAGTTTTGATTCATCTTCCATTTCTACTTCTTCGGTAAATTCAAATACTCTTTCTGCCGCAGCGGCAATTGATTGAACAGCGGTCATTGTTTGACCTAGCTGTGAAAGTGGTGATGTAAATAATCTTACGTATACCATAAATGCAACAATAACACCAAATGATATCTTATTATCAATTACAAGCATTGCACCAACTACACATACCGATACGTATCCAAAGTTACCAATGAAATTCATCATTGATGGCATAAGTCCTGATAAAAACTGACTTTTTCTATTACATTCATACACGTTTTGATTAAGTACATCAAATTTTTTAGATGCATCATAAGTTCCATTATATGCTTTTACCACGTTATGATTTGAATATATTTCTTCAATATGACCATTTAGTTTTCCTAACTCAACTTGCCTTTGTAAGAAATACTTTTGAGACCTTTTTAAAACCACACTCATAAACGCAAATCCAAATAACGATGATGCTATAGCTGTTAGAGCCATTATCCAGTTGGTTACAAACATCATTATAATACTTCCTATAAATAACGTTGTTGCTCCAACTAAAGTACCCATTGATTGTGATAAATTCATACCAATCATATCAACATCATTAGTAACACGTGATAATATATCACCCGTTGTATGGGTGTCAAAATATTTAAGTGATAATTTGTTTATCTTAATAGATATTTTACTTCTTAGTTTTTTAGCATATCTATTAGAAAGTATTGCAAGAAGTACTCCTTGTACTATGTTAAATAATGCACTTAATAGATATAAACTAATCATGAATATAACTATTTGTTTTATTTTATCCATGTTCATCTTAGGCTTTACAAGCGTTTTTATACCATTTGGTAGTTTATCTATCTTCTTATATATCGTACTTGCATTAACGTTTTTATCTACATTTCCCATTACGTTTAAAAACTTAATTTTATCATTTGTAGTAAGCTTAATTTTTTCTATCATGCTATCTGGTAACAATACTTTTTTAACACTTAATGGCATTTTATTAAACAATGTTATCATGCTTTTTTGATCTTTATAATTAATACTTTGCATTAGCTTTGTATATTCTACTCTATCATTATAAGATACCGTAGAATTATTAATAACAACATCATTAGTATCAAGTGGATTCATTACAACTATTTTCATGCTTATTTCTTTTAATTTTTCTTCATTTAAATTAGTTGCAATATCACTTGTTATTAATTTTATGTTTTTTTGGTTTACTACTAAACCTTTGGTTATTTCATCTGTTAAATCACTTAGTTTATTAGGACCAATTATTGCAAGAACACTACCTGCTGCTGCTAGTACCAAAGCAATTATAATAATTGGCAAATACCCTTTAAGACTAACTGCTAGTTTTTTTAAGGTACCAGATAAATCTTTTGGTTTTTCTCCTGGGGCTCCTGGCCCATGTCTTCTAGGAGGGGTACTTTTTCTTTCTTCTTCTTTCATTATAGCTCCTCCTTTGAAACCTGTGAGTATGCAATTTCTTGATAAACCTTACATTTTTTTAATAATTCTTTATGTTTACCAATACCCACCATTTTACCATTATCTAAAACGATTATCGTATCAGCATTTATAATTGTTCCTATTCTTTGTGCAACTATAATGTTTGTTGCATCATTAATTTTTTCTTTTAATTCTTTTCTTAAAACATAATCAGTTTTATAATCAAGTGCTGAAAACGAATCATCAAAAACAAATATTTCTGGTTTTTTAGCAATCGCTCTTGCTATTGCAATTCTTTGTTTTTGACCACCAGATATATTAGTACCTCCAGCAGATACATTTGATTTATACTTTTTTTCCATTTTTTCAACAAACTCTGATGCTTGTGCTATCTTAGCAGCATCTTTAACATCTTTTTCACTTACCTTTTCTTTACCATAAGAAATGTTATAAGAAACACTTTCATCAAATATAACAGCCTTTTGTGGTACATAGCCGAGTTTTTTATGTAATTCTTCTAACTTATATTCTTTAATATCAATACCATCAATCAAGATAACACCTTCGGTCACGTCATAAAAACGCATTATCAAATTAACTATAGTTGATTTACCAGAACCAGTAGAACCAATAACTGCAAGCGTTTCACCTTTGTTAACTTTAAATGAAATATTTTTTAAAACATACTCATCAGCATCAGGATACTTAAACGAAACGTTCTTAAACTCTATTTCACCTTTTAACTTAGTATCATTAATTACGTTACCATCTATTATACTTAAATCGGTATCAATAACTTCATTAACACGTTTAGATGATACTGATGCTCTTGGATACATTACAAATATTACCGCAAGCATTAAAAATGACATAATAACTTGAATAGCATATGAAGAAAACACAACCATGTTACTAAATATGTTTAACCTATCATACATAGTCGCATTATTAAGCAAAAACGCACCTATTACGTATATGGATAAGGTAAGCATGTTCATTGTTAAGTACATAGATGGAGACATAATAGACATCATCTTTTGTGTAAACTCTTGAGTTTTAGTTAATTCATCATTAGCATTTTCAAACTTTTTTTCTTGGTATTTTTCTGCGTTAAAGGCTCTAACTACCCTAATACCATTTAAGTTCTCACGAGTTTTTTCATTTAAATTATCAATTAGTTTCTGCATTATCTTAAACTTAGGAAGTACTGTCTTCATAAGTATTATTATAATAAATAACAAAAAAACTACCGCTGCAAACGTTGCATAAGACCACTGATAATTCTTACCACTTATTTTAAATATTGCCCATACAGCGGTAATTGGTGCTTTAATCATCATTTGAAGTCCCATTGAAATAAACATTTGTATATTTGTAATATCATTAGTAGTACGTGTAATTAAACTACTAGTTCTAAACTTTTTAATCTCACTCATTGAAAAACATTGTACTTTTTCAAATAATTTTTTTCTAGTTTTTTTAGAAAACGTAGCGGATAAATACGAAGTCATATATCCAACTATAACCATTGATAATAGTGATCCAAAAGCACATACTATCATTTTTGATCCTTCTTTTAAAACATCAATTATCTTAGTACCTTCAGTTTGTACTAATCTAGTTATAGAAGACATATAATCTGGTATCTTTAAATCTAAAAATACCCCAAATGCTATTAAAGCGATTACTAATAATATGATTAAACACTCTTTCTTTTTAAATACCTTTAATAGTTTTAACATATGTACCTCCCATTAATAATACTAAATAATTATACTAATTATTACGTATAATAGTCAAATAAAAATGAGATATAATCTCATTTTAATAATAGCATTTCATATATTTCTTTTGCCTCATCAATACTATAACCTAAATCATGTAAAACATTTACTATGGTATCAAAGTTTACTTTCTTATACCAATTTTTATCACTTACTATAGTAGTTATTACTTTCTTTTTAGGACCATCTTTTAACTTTTTACATCTTTCTTGAACTTGTTGTAATATCATCGCTTTTTCCATAGATGTCCCACCCTTCATATTTTGTTTTCCTATCTTCAGTAGTAAAGTCATAAGTTCCATCATTAAATCTTTTTCTTAGTTCATCATAAGTAATATACTCTCTTTTTTTATCCGGGGTAATTACTATATATTTATTTAAACTAGGATCAGCAATTGTAACTTCTTCATTATATCCAATTATAATAACTAATTCATACGTCTTATTATTCTTTACTGGTTTAGTATTAATAATAAACTCAGTCATGCATGCGTCAGGTGTTTTATCAAATAATTGTTTTCTAACAGCGTTAACCCAACTTAATATATCAATAAATTTATAATCTACTTTGTCAATCATATTACATAACAAATCAACTTTTTCTTTTATACTTACAAATTCTCTAGTTTTAAAATCATTTTCATATATTTCAACAGCATCACGAAACTCATTTTTACTTTTAGTAGTTTTAAAATATTCATCAACTACTTGCATTTCTTTTTTTGCTTTATCACGGTATCTTTTAGGAATTATAGGGTTTACCTCGAAATGATTTACTTCTCCAAATGATTTTTCATATGCTAAATCAGATGTTAATAATCCATGGGCAGCATCTGCATCAATAATATAATCACCTATTTTAAACCTGGCTTTCATATGTGAAGCATGATAATCAATATCTGCCTTATCACGATAACCAGTAATCCTAAACGGAATATTTAATAAATCTAAAAACTTACAATATATCATCGTAAACTCAGTACAAATTATATCATCTTCTTCACTAATATTATTTAATCTATTAATATCAGTATGATCTGCGTATGGTCTTTTTGGCATTATGGCATCTTCTGATCTGTATGCATAATAAAAATAATCTTCGTCATATGAGAATTTTTGACATAATCTTTTATATATATAATAAGTCTTTTGAAAATCATTAAAATAACTAGGTATATCTCTTAAAACTTCTTCCTTTAGTTTTTCATTTAACTTAAAATCATCTATTACGTTTCTTTCAACGTGAAAGTTTTGTTCTGCTGCAAAATTAGGTATAAAGTTGTATTCTATTAACCCAAAGTTTTTTTCAACCTGATTAACTTCCTCATCATTTAAATTATATACTCTAAATATTATGTTAGTAATACGTCTACTTTTTAATATTGATTCTCTAATAATATTATAAAAAGTTTCTCCATCATAGCCATTAAAATCATTATTCTTAATACACTCTTTTATTTTACGCGTAGGTTTTTTTAAAAGATTAATTATAGCATCATAAGTTAGACCTGGCCTTACATTTTTTTCTTTTAATAAATCTGCTATATGTTTATCAGTATATATGTTATTAATTTCTTTACCTGCTTTTATTTGCCATCTTTTTAGCTGGTTATTATGTTTAAAGTAGTTTAATACTTTATCAATATCCACTTCTAACATTATTACTGTTTTATCCTCGTCTAACTGAAAAGCAATCTCATAACTAGGATAAATTTCACTTTTACATAGCACCATAAAATCCTTTATAAATTTTTTATTATTTACTAAATCAATAAATATATGTTCTTTAAGAGCACTTATACGATTACTTTCATGACAAAATAAATTATCATTATGAATTTTTAAATTTTCATCAATAACAGTCCACTCGTCATTAACTTTTTTAACTAACTTCATAATTATCACCTACTTATATTTTAAATATTTAATTACAAAATTATCTTTCTTGGTAGTATTACATATACCTATATATTTATACTTACCATAACGTCTTATACTAAATATATCATCTTCTTTTAGTATGTATGTTCCTTTATTAAGTATATCATAATTTAATATAATTTCTTTATTTTTTATTTTGTTTAATACTTCTTTTCTATTAACATTAATTATTCTAGATATTACGTTATCTACCCTAAGTGATGATACTATTACTTCATACTCTTCATACTTTCTTTCATAATCCTTTAAATAATTAATATCAAGTTCTTCTACTTTTACTTTTTTATTACCTATCATTATTAAATTATCTATTATATAATCAGATAACTCACTTAATATGTAAAAATAATAATTATCTTCATCAATTATAATATCACCTAAATAACTAGGTGATATATTAAGGCCAAGTATACTACCTAAAATATCTTGATGTCTTAACTCTTCATATGAATCAATTTTAAATAATGATACTTTTGGTTCTTCTTTTGTATATATAATTACTTTTTCACTAGTTTTATATGGTAAATATACTTCGTAATTAATCTTTTTTAACCTACCTATTACATTTTTGTACTCTTTACCATCTAAAAACAAACTATTTTTTCCACTTAGAATTCGTTCAATAGTATTATCTATTTTATATATATCTTTTTTCATGCTACATCCTTATGCTTAACTTCATCTATAGCATCATCAATATATTTTTTAATTTGCTCATTAGTAGTTATGTCAAATTTTTTCCCCCTGATTGACAAAGGATATTTTTTCCCACTACCAACCGTAATTGAACGAAAAAAATATCCATCAGCAAAATCTATAGTATCATTTTTCAAATCACTATCACTAATAGTTGGATTATCTATCGTTTTTTTACTAACATATAGTTTTGTTAAAAACTTATTTAATTCATCTTCACATTTTATTAAAGCATTAATGGTATACTTACTGTTCTTTTTATATTCATACTCAATTTTATAATATAAATCTAAATTTATAATAAATTTATATACTTCTTCCTTGCTAACACCACATTTCATAATTTCGTCTACTAATCCTTTTAAATCAGCATTAAAATATAATGTTTCCATTTTTTCAAGTCCTATGATTTTTGAAAGTCTTTCTACTGCAGTGTACGCAACTTCATATGAATCACTATCTTTTTCAAAATAAGTA
>CADBMO010000079.1 GCA_902795755.1 uncultured Erysipelotrichaceae bacterium
CATTTCATGAATATTAGAATGAAATACATCTTTATAAGAACAATCTTTAAGCCATTTTTTAGCTTGTTGATTATCTTTATCATAAAATGGATCTGTATCGGTTAAATAAATATTATCATCAATAAAAACTTGACAACTTTTCATATCATTAATTACAACTTCTTCATTTTTTAACTCAGGAATAAACTTATCATAGTATAAATATAAGATTTTCTCAAATGATATATCATTTTACCACATATTATTTCGTTTCTTAAGGTTAGTAACTTTTTACCTGGAGCTTCATCCATAAAATAACCACGAAATTTTTTTGACCTTTTTTCAAACAACATACACTTAGGATACATTATAATATTAGATTCTCTTTTTAAATTGTTTTCAATATTTTCTTTTATATCATCATCAATATGTACGTGAAACACTTTTAAAATCCCACCATTGTAATAAGAACAAGATCCATATGCTCCCTTATATTCATCATTAATAGGATTTTTTTCTCTTTTATCAATTTCTTTTTTTGTTAAGTATATATCTTCCATAACCCCTCCAAGGACACATATATTATATTCAAAAAAAGAGCTATGTCAAACTAACTCTTTATATTACTATTAAATTCAAATATTTTATCATCTTCATATTTTTTTATATTAAATATTTCATATAGATACTTTTTTACAGCGTTTTCTACAACTGAGATATTATACCTTTCTAAATTATTCATAGTAGTATATCTATAAGCTTCACAATCAACTATACAAAGTTCATTATTATAGTAAATTATATTATCTGGTTTTATATCAATAATTCTAATTTGTTTTTTAGATAATTCTTTTACCTTCATAATTAATCCATTATATAATCTATTTATCTCATCTTCACTAATTGATACACCGTTTTTTATCATTTTCTTAAACATTATAGATAAGTTAAAACCTTTGTAATATGGCATTGTAAAGCCTATAAAAACACCATTTTTATATACAAGTTCTTTTGGAAGTGCAACTCCATCTACCCTTACTTTACATATTTTTTTTATTTCGTCTTCTATGTGGTATTTTTGTACGTACTTTAAATCTTTAAATATTTTAATAGCTTCATCATCATTTATCTTCTTAACGGTTCCATAATTACCACTTGCTCTTGAAGTTCCTATTGGTTTTAAGTTATCTAAATCATCTTGTGTAATTTGCATATTAATTAACCACCCTTTTAAATAATTTTTCTATTTCATAATAACTATAGAAAATTGTTGTAGGTCTTCCATGCGGACAATTATATGGATTCTTACACTTTCTTAAATCATTTACTAAAGCTTCCATTTCATCCATGGAAATATTCATATTAGCTTTTATAGCCATCTTACAAGATAATGTTGCAGCAGCATGTTCTCTAAATTTACCTAAATCAAAGTTTTTTTCTTCTTCTAATAAAACATCTATTAAATGCTTGATACTTTCTTCTTCATAACCTGCTCTTAACCAGGTTGGTTGTTCTTTTATTACAAAAGTATTAATCCCATTTTCTTCTATCTTAAAGCCTAAATCTCTTAATACGTTAATATTTTCTTTTATTATAATAAATTCATTAGTTGGATATTCTAAAGTAAGTGGTACAAGCATACTTATAGTGTTTGGTTTTGGATTTGCAAATACCTCTTTATAATATTCAAAATTAATTCTTTCTTTTGCAGCATGCTGATCTATTAAATACATTCCTAATTCATTATGACATATTATATATGTACCACGCACTAAACCAACGGGATACATCTCGGGCATAACTTTACTTTCTTCTTCTTTTTGATACTCTTCATAAGTTTCTTCATGTACTTCTAAGTCGGAATTAATATCCATAACATCATCATCAAACAAAGTATAATCAAGGGTTTCACTTTGTATAACATTTTCTCTTTCTAAATTAAGTCTCTGTTCTTCTACCTTTACTTTTTCTTTTGGCTTTTCTTCTTCAATTTTAGGTATTAACATAGAATCTTCTAAAACTTTTCTAATACCTTGATATATTAATTCTTTTAGATCCTCAAAGTTAGAAAACTTAATATCTTGCTTAGAAGGATGAACATTAACATCAACTAGGGATGGATCTGAATTTATATTTAATACTACAATTGGATATCTATTATCAAATTTATATGTATGGTATGAATCATTAATACATCTATTTAATTCAGTGTTTCTAATAACCCTACTATTAACAAGGGTCGTCATATGTTTTTTATTTGACCTAGTAACTTCAGGAAGTGATATATAACCATCAACGTCATAATCATCATTATATATAGATATTTTTTTCATTTTTCTTGCAACATTAGCACCATATATTTCTTTTATAACTTTAAGTAGATTACCAGAGCCATCAGTATTTAAAAGTACGTTACCATCGTTAATTAAAGTAATTTTTATTTTAGGATAAGAAAGTGCCATATTATTAACATAAGAGCAAATGTTAGCAAGTTCAGTATATAAACTACTTAGATATTTTAATCTAGCTGGGGTATTATAAAACAGACTTCTTACTGTTATTTCAGTACCTCGTCTTGCATCTGAGTTTTCTTCTTTTATTAATTTACCACCTTCAATTACGATATGTGTACCAACTGAACCCGTAGATGTTTTTAAATCAACTTTTGAAACTGATGCAATAGAAGGTAGCGCTTCTCCTCTAAAACCTAGTGATGATATTCTAAATAGTCCTATTTCATCTAGTAATTTACTAGTAGCATGTCTTTGAAATGCTAATTTAGCATCATTTCTACTCATACCACTACCATTATCTACTACCCTAATTAACTTAGTACCAGACTCTTCTATTTCAATTTTTATTTCGTCAGCACCAGCATCAACACTATTTTCAACTAATTCTTTAACAACACTAGCACATTTTTCTACTACTTCTCCTGCTGCAATTTTATTTGCAAGAACTGGATCCATTACTTTTATCTTATCCATAATATCTACTTCCTTTATATTTATTATATCAAAATTAGTTATCATTAACAATTACGAGATATGACATTTATAACTATTTTTCATATATTAAAATAGGAGGTATATCATGAATCAAAATTATCAAACACCATCTAATAATATGCTATATAACTATACACGTGCAAATGGTAATAACGATAGATTAGCAGGCGGTTTTGTATTCCCATTCTTACTTGGTGGAGTTACAGGTGCTGCCCTTGCTCCATCATTTTGGGGTAATAACTATAACAATAGACCAATGTATTACTACACACCAATGCCATATTATCCATATCCATATCCATATCAAAGAAGATGGTTTTAAAAAAAAGACTTTTAAAAGTCTTTTTTTACTGATACTTTGAATGTATCTACGTATTTATATGGAATTGTTAAATATCTACATTTATATAATCTCATATCAGCTTCTTTAGGATTAGTAATTTCATTACATGAACTATCCGTATGAGTAATTATTCCACTAAAACTTTTTTTATGATACCAATAATTAGGTTTGTTATAGATTTTAGGATACGTTCTTAAAAAATGAAAATCATCATCTATCTCGCTATTAAAAAGTGCAATTAACCACTCATCATCTAATAATTCTTCATTATGATATTTATTAATGTCAACACCTATTTTATCCATATCTAGGTATAAACTTTTTATCATATCATTAGCAGTCATTTTTTCTTTATATGTATTACTTAAATCTCCTATACAAAATCTACCTAAAGAAAAAACATCCCATACACTCATATCTAAATTAATTGCAAACATATAACAATTACAATTTATCGTTTCTTGCCAGCTATAGTGTACCTTTGATACATTATCATGAATTTCTTTTAATGTTTTTTTATCTAACATAAAATCACCTGGTTAGCTATTATATTAAAACAAGTAACTAATGTCAACATAACCATTAATACCAGGCACACTTCCTTTAGACGTATATTGCCACATTATGTACTTATCATCATATTTACAAGTTTTATTGTACTCTGCAACCCATAATACGTATGATTTAGCAGTTTTTCCAAGTCTATTCATTGCATACCACCTACCAGAATAAACACCAACTTTATAATTATTATTAACATGCTTTTTTACGCTTTCTACGTATGCTTTTGCGATATAGTTATATCCATTTTTAGTGATTTTATCAGTTGATAAAGAATTAGTCTTCCAACTTTCTAAATCATAATATATTCCAAGATTTGGTTTTATATCATACTTATCAATCATGTTATTTGTAAATTCTGCTTCCAATCTTGCACCATTAATACTAGTTGCATAACTAAACAGATAAATTCCATATGGTATATTAAGTCTTTTTAGTTCACTTAAGTTTCTTACAAACGATTTATCAAGCGTATTATAAAAACCAAGTCTAAGTATTACTCCATAATATTTACCACTATCATAAAACGCGTTCCAATCAATATTTTTTTGATAATAACTAACATCTATTACTTTTACTTTTGATTCACCTAGATAATTACCATTAGGTGCATAATAACCTGTTTTTTTTATTTCTTCTTTTTTAGGTTCTTCTTTTATTACTTCAACACTTTTATTTTCTTGATCATTTATTTCCTCATTATTAGTAATTAAAGGTGCAGCTTCTAAATTATTATCAATTACATTATTTTCTTTTTCAATTGATACTTTATTTTCATCAGTGTTTATTATATCATTATTAGAAACGGGCTGATTTATTATTTTATTATCAACCTTTTCAGTTGAAGAAATCTGCTTTTTATATGTATTATTAATACTTATAATTATCCAGTCATGATTAATATAAGGTACACTATAAGAATATAACTCTTCTTTAGCAACTGCGGTATTAACAGATATAAATAAAGTTGTTATAAATAAAACTATAAATGATATTTTCTTCAATTATTACCTCCTTTCCAGTTTTATTGTTCGACATACTAATGCAAAATCCCTCGAAAAAAATAAAAAAA
>CADBMO010000080.1 GCA_902795755.1 uncultured Erysipelotrichaceae bacterium
AGTTTAAACTGCCTTGTTAGAAAATTAGACATAACTTTCTTACAATTTATGAGTAAGTTATTAAAATTTATGGGTAAGAAACGCCAAGTTAAAAGTAAAAAATTACTCAGTTGTTTTAATTCTTCGCCTTGCGGATCGGGCAAGAAATATAAACAATGTCATGGTAAATAGGATAAAATAAAGGATGTAGAAACATATACATCCTTTTTTAAATAATTAATGGTATAATATATATAGGAGTTGGTAAAATGTCAAATAACTATAAAAATATTTATATGCTGACAGAAAAAATATTATATGAATAATTTGTTTAACAATATAAACAATCTTCATACCACGCAGCTCGGCGTTTTAAGAATAAAAAGCAATTTAAAAATAGATGGTGATGTTGTTGAGTTTTTAAAAAACAAAATATTAAAGAAGAATTGTAATATATATAAAAAAGGTAAAAATTGGTATTGTAAAATAGACAAAATTAGAATAACAATAAATGCAAGCAGTTATACAATTATTACTGCACATTATATAAAGGAGGAATTATGAAACTAACAAAAGGGAAAATAATATTAGCAATTATTGTGGTGTACTTTGCAATATTTGCAGTTATTAATATTAATAAGGAAAAAAATTATAATGAGGATATTTTAAAAAAGGTCGTTTATGTGACAAATGGTAAGCTTGATAAGAAAAACGAAGGTAAATTAGTATTAGTATCAGGCAAGGTAGAATATGACAAATTAGTTACTTTTGATGAATTAGAAGATTTTGGAACTATTAAGATTAGTAGAACCGTAGAAGATTATGTTAAAATTGTTGATGAATCAAATGAGACTCATTATGATTGGAATGAAAGAAAAGTTGCACTTGAAGGAGAAACAGATCCTTTAAAAACCATTTTATCAGAACAAAAGGTATCAAAAGTTAATATTGGAGAATATGAACTAGATAATAAAGGATTGGATTTAATAAAAGCAGATAGATACTATAGCGCTCAAGAATTGGTATATGGTTTGCCAACCACAGGTATCAGTTATGAAAGAGATCCATGGGAGGAAAACTTAGAAGAAGGCGATATTAGGTTAACGTATAAATATTATGATTTAAAGAAGCATCCATATATGTCTGTTTTAGCAGTTCAAAAAGGTAACTCTTTTATACCATATAAGGTAGATAAAAAAACAGAAGTTTACCAAGTTTTTGATCATAAAGTGGATACTAAATCTAAATTATCAAAAGAATTAAAGATTAATGTTAAAAAAACCACAAAAGGTAAATTCTTATTTATTTTAATGATATTATGTGTTGGGGTATTTCTTATAATCGATAATAACAAAAGCAAGAAAGAAGCAAAATAATATGAAAAACAAAGTAGTTTTAGTTGTTATTATTGTTATAACATTATTTGTTTTATTGTTATTTTTGTTAGGTGATAATGCATATGACAAAGTTATGTATCCAAATGCCAAAAGAGTTGGTAACGGCTCAATAAAAATATCTTGTGTTGGAGATAGTATAACTTATGGGTTAGGCGTACTTAAAAACAGAGAATACGCTTGGCCATCAGTTTTGGCAAAAGAGTTAGGAAAAAACTATCAAACTATAAATTATGGTCTTTCAAACAGGACTCTTTTATCAACTGGGGATATGCCATATATGAAAGAAAAACTAGCCAAAGAATTTTGGAATAGTGAAGAAGATATTATTCTATTTATGCTTGGTACAAATGATACAAAGGCAAAGAATTGGAATAAAGATTTATTTGAAAAAGAATATAAAAATATTGTAAAAAAATTAAAAAAGAAATCTAAATTATATATAATGATTCCACCTGCTGTATTTATTAAGCACCCTGGTAAATCTGAGCCAAACTATAAAAACTTAGAAGATGGGGTAATACCGATTATTAAAAAGGTAGGTAAGGAAGAAAACGTAGAAGTAATAGATTTATATACTATTACTGTTGATCATCCTGAATGGTTTAAAGATAGACTACATCCTAATCGTGAAGCTAATGAAAAAATTGCAAAAGAAATTGCTATTATAATTAAATAAATATGTTATAATACGTTAGAAGGAGAAGTAATATGAAAAAGGAATTAGTTTGTGAATACTGTAATAACGAAATAACTTTAGACGATAAAAAATGCCCAAATTGTGGAGCTAACTGTTCAAAAGTAATTAAAGAATATCAAAAAACAATTGAACAAGAAAGACAAGAAGAATTAGAAAGTGTTGCAAAAAAAGCAAAACCAAAACTAATATTAAGTAATTTATTTGGTATTGGTGTTGCGTTATTTATTATAGGATTAATAATTCTTGCCGGGGTTAGTATATTCAAAGCGATAAAATCAACTGGTGATTTTGGTGAAGGTAAAACTGGATCAAATAAAGCATCTGTTGGCTATCAAGAAAAAGCAAGAGCTGGAGAATTAGAAGCTAC
The DNA here is from genome assembly GCA_902795755.1 of uncultured Erysipelotrichaceae bacterium. Classification (GTDB taxonomy): domain Bacteria; phylum Bacillota_I; class Bacilli_A; order RF39; family UBA660; genus Aphodocola. Next base: position 2,441 of record CADBMO010000080.1, read on the forward strand.
TTTATTAAGTTATGATTTATTTGAATATAAATCAGATCATTTCGATCATTATAATACAAAATCTGGTTATCAAAAAATAGCATTTGAATTTGAGGTAAAGAATTTATCTGATATGAATAATGACGCAAAAATAACTTTAAAGGCAGATGGGTACAACGTATCAAAAACGGCTTTAAGTATTGATTCTGGTTTTGCAACGCTTGTTCAAGGTAAGAGTGATTATCCTAAAATCGATACGTTTATAATAGATGAAAATGACACTCAAAAAGGATATGTTGGTTTTGAAGTTCCAAAAGATAAAAAGGAATTGTTATTTAGAGTTGGTGATTATATTACCATAAAGATGGATAATCCAGTATATAATAAATGAGAATTTAGTGCTTTACAATTAACTTGTAAATATATATAATATGAAAAAAGGAGGCTTTGTTTATGAATTACACAGGAAGAGATAGCAAGAGAGATATAAAACCTAAAGTTATATATGGTGGCAACAGATTGTATGCTCCAACATCTAATCATTATGGAAGTGATATACCTTTATCAAGACCACTTCCAAATACAAAAAGATATAAAGACGATTTAAAGAAAAGGTCAGGAGTTAAAAAGCAAAAATGAAGAAATATTATATAGTTAAGCATATTAGTGAGCTTGGTATAGTGAAAACAAGTTATGATACTATATAATTCCTATCTTCTAGTGAAATGAAAACATTTCCGGTTAAAACCGTTATATTAATTAAGTTAATAAAAGGATGGTACCGTCTTTAAGACTCCTTTAAGTGCCATCTTTTTTTATATAGGAGGAAATATGAAATTAAGTAAACTAAACATTAAAAAAATAAATATGAATGACGTGGCTAAAAAGTATCCTGGCCAAGATATATTGATGAAGTTAGGAGAATTATATCAATATGAAAGTGGGATATTTGGTTATGGTAATATTTGGACAAAAATTGAAAACACTGTAAAAAGAATAATAATTGAAGAATTAGATAAAGCAGATTGCATACAAACCAGTTTTCCTAAATTACAGCCAAGGAAAATATGGGACGAATCTAGCAGGTGGAATACGTATACGAAAGAGCAAGATATAATGTTTACCGTAAATAATAACTTAGGTGAATATGGACTTGCGCCTACTGCTGAGGAGTGTGCAACTATATTTGGAGCAAATAGATTACCTTCTTATAAACAATTACCTACAACATACTATCAAATAGGTGAAAAATTTAGAAAAGAAATACGCGCAAGAGGATATTTGTTTAGACCAAGAACATTTACAATGATGGATGCATATTCTTTTGATGTTGATGAAGAAAATATGCATAAAACATTTAATAAAATGCATGATGTTTATATGAATATTTTTAAAAGACTAGGAATTAATATTATTCCTGTTATTTCTGATGGTGGTACGATGGGCGGTCGTGTTTCTGAAGAGTTTCAAGCAATTACTGAGTTTGGAGAAGATAAGATCTTATATGATAAAGAAAGTAATGTAGGTATTAATAAAGAAGTTTTAGATTTTGATGATAAAGAAGTATTCATAGATAGGTTAAATGGTTTAAATATTGAAAATATGAAAGAGTACAATTCTTTAGAGTTAGGTAATAATTTTGAATTAGGTACAAAGTATTCTGAGTCAATGGGATACTATTATATAGACGAAGAAGGTAATAAAAAGCTATACTATATGGGATGTTATGGAATAGGACTTGGAAGAATAATAGCAGTATTAATTGAGAATAATATTATTAAAGCAAATGATAAAGTAAAAGGTTTTTCTCTTCCATATAATATATCACCATATAAAGTTCATATAATATACAATGATAACAATAAAGAAGAGGCTTTTAACATATACGATAAATTACAAAGAAATGGTATTAATGCTATAATAGATGATCGTGAAAAATTAAGTTTTGGTAATAGAATTAATGATGTTTATGTTTTGGGTACTCCTAAAATGATAGTTTTAGGAAATAAGTATGATGGTTTAAACTTAGAAATAGAAAATACAAAGGATAATGTAAAGGAAATTGTAAAAAAAGAGGAAGTTATCGATTATTTTAAAAGAATATAAAAATATATTCTTTTTTTATTACATAAAATTTTATATAATTAATAAAGAGGTGGGGTATGGCTAATAGTAGATATTTATGGTCACAAATTTTTGCGTTTCTAGCATTTGTTGTATCTATTTATGCGTATCAAAGAAATACGAAGAAAAAAATACTTTCAACAATGATTATAGCTAATACACTTAACTTGGTGCATTATGCCATACTTAATGCATATTCAGGATGTATAACAAAAGTAGTTGGATTCTTTAGAGACTTAGCAATTGTTAAAAAAGGTAAAAGAAAAGCTAATTGGTTGCTCATTGTCTTTATAGTAATATATTTGATTGTTACGGTATTAACATATAAGGGACTTTATTCATTATTACCATTACTTGCAGCATCTATTTATATTTGTGGAATATGGAATGGTAAAGAACTAACAATAAAAAAAACAGCGTTTGTATGTTACTTTTTCTGGTTAGCATATAATATTTGTATTTTTTCAATTGTAGCAATTATATCAAACATTGTTTCAATAATTTCTGCGTTTGTTGCGGTAAAAAGATATAAAAATAAAGGTTGACATATAGTCAATCTTATTTTTTACATAAAGAGTAAAATATGTTATACTTATATAGTAGGTGATTGTATGGAAATAACAAAAGAAAATATAGATTTAACAAAGAAAAAAATTGATAAAATTTGGAGGAGTCTTTGACGTAGATAATAGGGTTAAAGAAAACGAAAAATTAGAAAGCGAAATGCAAGAACCTGATTTTTGGAACAGGGATGACTCAAATAGTGTTTTAGAACAAATAAAAAACAATAATGATATTATTAAACCTATGAAAGAATTAAAGAATAAGTTTGATAATATTTCATCATATTATGAAATTCTTTCTGTAGAAGCAGATGCTGATTTAGAAAGAGATTTTATTAGAGAATATGATGAAATAAACAAGATGATAGAAGAAAAAGAAGTATTAGCATACTTAAATGGACCTTATGACAAAAATAACGCAATATTTGAAATACATGCAGGAGCAGGCGGTACGGAAAGCTGTGACTGGGCTCAAATGCTTTCTCGTATGTATACAAGATTTTTTGAAAAACAAGGTTATAAATATGAAGTGATATCAGAACAAAAGGGCGAAGATGCAGGGATAAAAAGTATTGTTTATATGGTAAAAGGAAATTTTTGTTATGGATACTTAAAATGTGAAAAAGGTGTTCATAGATTAGTTAGATTATCTCCTTTTGATTCTAATAATAGAAGGCATACCTCTTTTGCAGCAGTTGATGTCATTCCCGAATTTGATAATAATATAGAAGTTGAAATCAATGATAATGATATTAAAGTTGATGTATATAGAAGCAGTGGCGCAGGAGGTCAAGGTGTAAACACCACGGATAGTGCTGTAAGAATAACGCATATACCAACGGGTATAGTTGTGACATGTCAAAATGAAAGATCACAAATTAAGAATAAAGAAACTGCCCTTGCAGTATTAAAAAGTAAGCTATATCAAATTCAATTAGAAGAGCAACAAAAAAGATTAGATAACGTTAAAGCAAATAATAGTAACATTGAATTTGGATCACAAATTAGAAGTTATGTAATGCATCCATATTCTATGGTAAAAGATCATAGAACTAATTATGAAACATCAAACGTTGATAAAGTGTTAGATGGTAATATAGATGATTTTATTGATAAATATTTAAGAAAGGAAAACTAATATGGGACTTATAAGAGCAATTAGAAAAAGAAATAGTGAAAGAATTTTAAGAGCCGTAGAACATGCGCACTTAATAAAAAGATATGTATATTTAATATTAGGTGTATTAATATATGCTATTGCCTATAATCTATTCTTTTTAAAGAATAATTTAGTATTTGGTGGAGTTGGTGGAATATCAATTATTACTAAAAACCTAGTTGATCCAACAATTATGATTCTTGCACTATCAATATTGTTATTAATAATTAGTTTTTTTGCCCTTGGTAAAAAAGAAACGTTAAATTCGCTAGTTGGGTCGTTATTGTTCCCTGTATTTGTATATTTAACAAAAAACATAGGTGATTATTTTGTAATTGAAAATGATAATTTGTTATTGATTGCATTAATTGGTGGAGTAATGGTAGGTATAGGTTCTGGTATGGTATTTAAAACAGGATTTACTACTGGTGGAACTGATATATTAAATCAAATAACATCAAAATATCTTAAGATATCTATAGGAACATCAATGTTAATTACCGATGGTGTTATAGTAATTATTGGTGGATTCTTCTTTGGATGGACAAGGGTACTTTATGCAATGATAGTTTTATACATAATTAGTTTAATGGTAGATAAGGTAGTACTTGGTATATCTAGTAAGAAAGCACTATACATTACAACAGATAAAGATGCTGAAATTGCAGATTATATAATGACTTCTTTAAACCTAGGTGTAACTATAATAGAAACTAAAGGTGGTTATACCAATAAAAGAAAACATATGTTAATGAGTGTTATTCCAACAGGAGATTACTTTAAAGTAAAAGAAGGAATTAATGAAATAGATGAAAACGCAATAATCGTTGCGACTGATGCATACCAAGCAGAAGGAACATACGGAAAAGGAAGAAGGAGGTACTAATGGAGTTTATTAAGTTTAAAGATGTTGATAAAACGTATAAAAATGGTGTAAATGCTGTTTATGATATGAATTTATCAATAAAAAAAGGTGATTTCGTATTTATAATAGGTGCGTCTGGTTCTGGTAAATCTACCATGATAAAGATGTTATATCGTGAAGAAAGACCAAGTAATGGTGAAATAATATTAGGTGGTATAAATGTTGCTAAAGTAAAAAATAGTAAGGTTTATAAACTAAGAAGAAAAATTGGTATAGTTTTCCAAGATTTCAAATTATTACCTAAATTAACGGTATATGAAAACGTGGCATTCGCACTTGAAATATATGGTTTACCAACTCATGAGGTAAGAAAAAAAGTGCTTAAAGCATTAGATTTAGTTGGATTAAAATCTAAAACAAAAAGTTACCCATCACAATTATCTGGAGGTGAACAACAACGTGTTGCAATAGCACGTGCGATAGTAAATTCACCAAAACTATTAATATGTGACGAGCCTACTGGTAACTTGGATCCTGATACTAGTTGGGAGGTAATGCAAGTTATTAAAAAGATTAATGATTTAGGAACAACCATAGTAATGGCAACACATGATAGGGAAATGGTTGATAGAATGAAAAAAAGAGTTATATATTTAGAAGATGGTAGATTGGTAAAAGACTATGAGAAAGGAACGTATGTAAATGAAAGCAATTAGAATATTAGTAAGAAACGTTCGTGATGGATTTAAAAGTGTAGGTAGGAACCTTAGTTTATCAATCGCATCTATATCATGTATAACAATAACTCTTTTAATAGTTGCAATAGCATTAGTTGTTGCATCAAATGTAGAAAACATAACCAAAGCATTTAAAGAAGATTTTACAATTGTTGCATTTATTGATAATTCAATTGCAAAAGAGCAAGCAGCTCAAATAAAAACAAGTATTGAAGGAATTGGAAATGTAGAAAGTGTAACTTTAGTAGATAAAAAAGAAGTTGCAAATGAAATGAAGGATACATCAGATGAGCTAGCAAGTATAATTGATAGTTGGTCTGATGAAGAAAATCCGTTATATGATACACTTCAAATAAAAGTAAAAGATAGTGAAAAAATATCAAAAACCGCTAAAGACATAAAAGATATAGCAGGTGTTGTAACAGTAAAATATGGTCAAGGAATAGTTGAAGAATTACTTACCGTATTTAAAGTTATTGAAAAAGCAATGATTGTTGCAATGATTGCATTAGTATTAGTAACGTTATTCTTAATTGGTAACACAATTAAAATAACTATATTCTCAAGAAAACGAGAAATAGAAATAATGAGACTTGTTGGAGCTTCTAACTTTTCTATTAAACAGCCATTTGTAATAGAAGGATTTTGTTTGGGTGCCCTAGGATCATTAATACCAATTGCTGTAACATTATATGGGTACACAGCGTTATATAAACATTTTAATGGTCATTTCTTTTCACCGTTTGTTAAGTTAGTACCATCTGAACCATTTGTTTATTTGGTTGCATTAATACTATTAGCATTAGGTGTAATAGTTGGTATGTTTGGAAGTTATAGGGCAGTAAGGAAGTATTTAAAAATATAATGAATAAAAAGATATTATTAATTATTGTTTTATTAATAACATTTATTATTCCAACAACTTCCATTCATGCAGAAAAAACAATTGGTCAATTAGAAAAAGAATTAAATACAAAGCAACAAAAATTAAATGCTAATAAAGAAAAGGCAAACGCAAATAAAAATAGTATTAAAAATACTAAAAATGAAATAAATGAGATATATTCTCAAATGGCTGCTATTCAAAAGCAAATAGATGATAAAACAAAAGAAAGTGCAGAATTAGAAGAAAAAATAAAAAAGAAAAACCAACAAATAAAAGATTTGATGAGATATTATGAAGTTTCATCATCAGGATCAGCAATGCTTGAATATGTTATGGGAGCTGAAAGTTTAACTGATTTAATATACAGGCTATCTATAACAGAGCAAATATCAACATATAATAAAAAATCAATTAAAGAAATGAATGATATGATCGCTGAAAATGATAGAATAAAAAAAGAATTAGCTAAAAAAAGCGAAGAGATGGGTGCGCTACAAGCAAGCTTAGAAAAGAAATTAACTTCGCTAAATGATGAAGAAAAGAATTTAGGTAGTGAGGCTAAAACATTGTCACAAGAAATAAGCGACATGCAAAACGTACTTAAAAACTTAAAAGCAAAAGGATGTAAATCAAGTGAAACACAAACTAGATGTTATGCAAGATTATATCCTAGAAAGTCATCAGGTGGTTCATCAAGTGCAGGAGCAGTTGATGTACCAAGTGGATATAGTTGGTATAGACCGCTAGTTAGTAGTTATATAACTAGTTTACCAGGATATCGTTCTTCATTTGGAAGCTTTCATATGGGAACTGATTACTCGGCATCACGTGGAACAACTGTTTATCCAGTTGCAGATGGTACGGTAGGTCATATCAAATGGGGAGGAGATTCTTGTGGTAACCAAGTATTTGTTTGGTCAACAGTAAATGGTACAAGGTATACAGAATGGTACTGCCACTTAAATTCAATAAGTGTAAGTGTAGGTCAAACGGTTTCTAAAAACACTGTTATAGGTGCGGTAGGTAACACAGGTTCTCAATACTATAGAAATTATTCAATGCCACCACATTTACATGTTGCAATTGGTACTGGATGGTACTATCGTGATTATTATAGTGGATTTTCATCTAGAGTAAAAACTTTATCTAACTTAGCACCAGGATTATTCCCTGGAGTAGGAGTTAGATGGAATGGAAGATAGCAAATGCTATCTTTTTTTGTTTATATACTTAATTTAATGATATAATAATATAGAGGTGTTTGATATGTATAGGAAGACATATGTTGATATTAACGTAGATAATATTGAAAATAATATAAAAGAAATAATAAACAAATATGATTATAAGTACTATATAGGAGTTGTAAAGGGTAATGCTGCAGGGCATGGTATGAAATTATGTAAGTATATTACTAAGTTTGGCATTAATTATTTAGCAGTATCTTCATTAGAAGAAGCTTTAGAATCTAGAAAGTATACTGATGTGCCAATACTAATCTTAGAACCTATTCATATTGATGAATTAAAGATAGCTGAAAAAAATAATATATCGGTTACAATAAGTAGTTATAATTATTATAAAAGAATTAATAAAGAAGATTATTCTAATTTAAAAATACATTTAAAAATTAACACTGGAATGAATAGATTAGGTGTCTCAAATAAGGAAGAAATAACTGAAATATATAATGACTTAATAGATGATGAAAGAGTTAAATTAGAAGGAATATATACACATTTTGCAACAACAGGCGTAAATGATAAATACTATGATGATCAATTAAATAAATTTGTTGAGTTAACTAGTGATATAGATTTAAATCGTGTAGAAATGGTTCATTTGGGAAGAAGTTGTACTTTGGAATTTCATCCAAAAATTTCATTTGCAAATGGTATTAGAATAGGACTTATAATGTATGGTATAGGTCAAACTTTTAATAGGTATATTGGATTAAAGGGTAAACTTAGAAAAATCAAATATCACTTCAAAAGAAAAATACAAAACATATCAAAGACATATGAATCTAATAATATTAATTTAAAAACTGGAATTGAATTAAATACTGAGGTAATAGAACTACAACAATTAAAACCAGGTGATAAAGTAGGATATGGTTTAACATATACGGCAAATGCAAACACTAAAATAGCAGTATGTCCAATAGGATACGCAGATGGTTTATCACTAAGTTTTAAAAATTCTAAAGTATCAATAAATAACAAATTATACAAAATAGTAGGAACTATTAATATGGGAATGATAACAATAGAAGTAGATAGTGATGTAAATATAGGGGATAAAGTCACTATATTTGGTGGGAATGTAAATATAAAAAATGTTGCAAGAGCTACTAATAATACTGCATATACAGTAATGACTCATATAGATAGTCAAATACCAAGAAGATATTTTGTTCATGGTAAGGAGGATAGTGATGAAGAATAAATTTAGAGTAGTTATTTTAGGGTCTGATATAAATGCATATTACATGGCAAGGAATTTTCATGAAGAATATGGTATAAAAGCTCATTTAATGGTAAAAACGCCAATGTTATTTACTAGTACTAGTAAAATAGTAACATCTGAAATAGTACCTGGTTTATGGGAAAAGAAACCATTTTTAGAAGCTTTAAATAACTATGCAAATAATCATAAGGGTGAGAAAATACTTTTAGTTGCATCTAATGATAATTACGTTAGATTAATAGTTGAAAATAAAAAAGAATTAGAAAAGAATTACACATTTAATTATCCTAGCTTAAAAATAGTTAATAATTTATTAATTAAAGAAAACTTTTATGAATTTGCTAAAAAATATGATATAGATATACCTAAGACTTATATTTATACTTGTTTAAAAGAAGAAATAAAAGAAAGCAAAATAAAATCTTTTAGGTATCCTTTAATCTTAAAGCCAAGTGATGGTATTAAATACCACGATCATGAATTTAAGGGACAAGCTAAAGTATATAAAATAAAAGACTTTAAAGAATTAAAACAAGTAATAAAAGATATTGAAAAATCAGGATATGATGATAATCTAATCATACAGGAATTTATCCCTGGTGATGATAGTATGCTATTTGATTCTATATTCTATTGTTCTACTGATAAAAAAGTGCAGCTAATGAGTTTTGCACAAATAGGATTACAAGAACACACTCCTACTGGAATTGGGAACTGTACAGTTTTAGTTAATGGATTTAATGAGTTTAACAACACAGATGATATCAAAAATAAATTAATTAAATTCTTAGAGAAAATTGGTTATCAAGGTGCAGCTGAATTTGATTTAAAATATGATATAAGAGATAAAAAGTTTAAGGTGTTTGAAATTAATCCAAGACAAGCAAGAAGTAGTTATTATTTAACTGCTTGTGGTTACAACTTGGCTAAGTATTTAGTTGATGACTTAATTTATCATAAAAAGAAAAAATTTCACTTTATAGATGAAGAAATGGTGTTATCATTTGTACCAAAAAAAGTTATTAGAGATTATATATCAAACGAAAAATTACAGAAAAAAATACAAGAATTAATTAAACAAAAGAAATTTACAAGACCATTAAGATATAAAAAAGACTGTGGTTTAAAAAGAATGGCATGGCTATATATAAGAGATAGAAATTATATTAAAAAATATCAAGAAAATGAATGGTAAATAAAAAACTAAGATTATTTTGTTAATCTTAGTTTTATTAATATCTTACTTAGAAACCTTAATTTCATTGGTATTTTTTCACCAATCATTTCTCCTAGAAGACCAGTTATATAACTAAAGAATAAATATATTAGCCCACCTACAATTACATATATAATTACTTCAATGATGCTGCCCTTTCGGTCCATAGCAACTAGTGGATAAAAATGCGAAAGTATTTTTAACCCACCAACCATAGCAAATGAACTAATTAGTATTTTACCAATATTTATGTATAATTCTTTAAACTTAAGACCATGTTGTCTTTTTATGTAATATAGAAGTAATAATGCTGGGCCAAGCTCGGTAATAAGCGTCGATACTACTGCACCATGATAAGCACCATACCCTAATCTATGAACTAATATCATACAAGGTATGTTACCAATTAAGTTAAGTAAGAATGCAGAAGTTAGTGTAATTAATACTTGTTTAGTATGATTAAGTGTTTGTGCAATATTTATAACAACAGAATATATTGCAAATGATGCTGCCGTATATATAAAGAACTTAAATACTGATATACTAACAGCATTATATTTATAAAATAGTATCCATATTGGTTTACCTAAAATTGACATCCCTATTGCCATAGGAAGGGTAACAAATGTTAAAAGTTCTATTGATAAATTAATCTTATGATTAACGCCGGATTTATTTCCCTTAATGTTATCTTTAGCAATATTTGGAATCAAACTAATAGTTAATCCCATTGAAATTGAAATAACTATCATTGCAAGTTTAGCACCCCATGTTATAAAAGTATTATATGCTGTCATGGTTTCTGTAGCATTATATCCTAGGTAGGTCATAGCGCGGTTAATTGTTAGCGCATCAACTATTCCATACGCTGATTTTAATAAATCTATTAATACAAATGGAATTGCTGTTGCAATTAATTGTTTTGCTAAAAACTTAGTATCAAGTTTTAGTTCTTCTTTTTTTCTTTCAATTCCTTTTGAACTGATTTTTAAGTGATCTTGTTTTTGTTTAATAACCAAGTATAAGTATGCTATTAATGCACCAACAGTTGCAGAAAATACTGCAGCTCCTATAGCAGCACGTTCTCCTAAATTAAACTTGTTCAAGCATAAGTAACAACCAAGCAGTAAGAACCCAACTCTTGCGCCCTGTTCAATTATGTTAGCAACCGCTGCTTCTTTAAACATTTTTTTACCTTGGAAGTATCCTTTGGTAACAGAAAGGGCTGGAACTATTAGTAAAGCTGTTGCGATTAATCTAACCACAAACGCAGTATCAGCAATAGTAGCGCCACCCTTCATTTTTCCTATTATAAAATGAGAAAGTTGAGGTGCAAATATCATCATTAGTATGAATCCAACCAAACCTAAAATGGAAATAAGTATAAATCCTACTTTAAACATATTAACCGTGGTTTTTTTATAATCAAGTGCTTCATATTCACTTATAAGTTTACTAATAGCAGCAGGTATACCACTCGTTGATAAACTTAAAAATAAAGTATATATAGAATATGCATAACTATATAATGTTCCGCCGATTGTTGATATCATTGCATAAAAAGGTATTACGTATAAAAGTCCAATAACCTTACATACAACAATTCCCATAATGGATATGAATGAATCATTAATAAAACTATTCTTTTTCATGTAATCACCTTAATAAATTATAACATATTTAAAAATTATATACAATTAACTGTACCTTTACACATCTATAAACAGTTTATAGACTATTTAATAAAAATATTTTATAATGTAGATAATAGGAGGAGAATAAAATGGACGCAATAAAAAAATATGCAAAATGGATTGGATTAGGTGGATGCTTATTAGTAATAATAGGTGTATTTTTACCATTTTTAGGTGTTTCTGTTGGAAGTTATTCTAATAATATAAGTTATATGGAAGCAAGTGGTAGAGTATTATTTATAACTCTTGCTATGGCAGAAATATTGCTTTTCTTAAAACAAGAAAAGTATGCAATAGTTCCGTCTGCAATTTCACTATTCTTTATAATATATGATATAGCAAAAAATTCTGATTACTCAGTTAAAGTGGGAGCATATATAATGATAGTAGGTATAATTATTGTTATTGTTTCATCTATTTTACCATTGTTCAAAAGTAGTGGATCAAATACAGTAAATACTGAGCAACCTGTTGTTAATCCTGCTCCAGTAGCACAACCAATAGTTCAAGCAGTGGAACCTGCACCAGTACAACCAGCTGTTCAAGTGGCACCAGCACAACCAGTTATTGAACCTGCCCCAGCACCTGTGCAACCAACTGCACCGACATCAGTTGTTAATAACGGACAAAATACTCAAATATAGAGCAAGGATTTAGTTCCTTGTTTTTTTATTTGACTATAAATAAAAAAAGAATTAAAATTAAAGTAGAGGAGGTACAAAATGAAAAAATACATTAGTGAGTTTATTGGTACACTAGTATTGGTTTTATTTGGAACAGGAATAGCAGTTGTATCAAGAGGCGATTTAGTTGCAACATCATTAGCGTTTGGTCTTGCAATAGTTGCAACAGCATATGTAATAGGAAATATCTCTGGATGCCATGTTAATCCAGCGGTATCACTTGCAATGCTAATATCTAAAAAAATATCAGGAAAGGATTTTTGTTTTTATGTAATTGCACAAATACTTGGTGCAATAGCAGGAACTGCAATATTATTCTTTGTATTAAGTAACACAGACTTAGGTACTGCAGCACTTGGTGCAAATGGATATGGAGCATTATCCGCAAACAACATTAGTTTGGTTGGTGCAATTGTAACAGAAATAGTATTAACTTTTGTATTTATTTACACAATACTAGGTGTTACATCAGATGATAACAAAGCACCAGTTGCAGGATTAGTAATTGGTCTTACACTTACATTTGTACATTTATTAGGTATTGGGCTAACTGGTACATCAGTAAACCCTGCAAGAAGTTTAGCGCCTGCTATTTTTACTGGCGGAAAGGCTTTATGCCAAGTATGGGTATTTATAGTAGCACCACTTGTTGGTGGAGCGTTAGCTGCAATAGTGTATAAATTCTTAAATACTACAAAAACAAAAAAGAAGAAGAAATAATTCTTCTTTTTATTTACGTTTATATTTACATCATAGCATTTATTTTTGTTGTAATTATGTAAGCATATTGGTATTATTTTGATAGAGATGGTACTATTTGAAAAAAGGATTATTATTACTTTCATAGGGTTAGTAGGAATAGTAACTACTATAGGTATAAAAAAACTTAGAAAGATTTCTTAATGATTATATTACAAGGATTTTTAATCCTTGTTTTTTTGTGTTACAATATATTTGGAGGTTTTTATGTCAAAGGTTGATGTAGTTTTAGGAAGTTTTTATGGAGATGAGGGGAAAGGCAAGATAATTGACTACTTAGCAAAAGACGCAGATGTTGCATTAAGAGCAACGGGAGGAAATAACGCAGGACATACTATAAAAGTAGATGGTGTTAAATATGCGTTTCATTTAATTCCTTCAGGGATTTTAAATGATGGTACCATCGCTATTATAGGTAATGGAGTTGTTGTTGATCCCAAGGTTTTATTAGAAGAAATAAAAAGTTTAGAAGAGAATGGGAAAAGTGCAGAGAATTTAAAGATTAGTACAAAAGCACACGTAATATTTCCATATCATATAGGAATGGATTCTTTATTAGAAAGTACAAGAGGAGAAAACAAAATTGGTACTACTAATAGAGGTATTGGACCATGTTATCAAGATAAGTTTGAAAGATGCGGAATACGTATTGAGGATTTATATAGAAAAGAGTTTTATGAAAAATTAAAGTATAATATAGAATATAAAAATAAAATATTTAAGTTATATGGAAAAGAAGAATATGATTTAGATAAAATTTATAATGAATATATTGAATATGCCGATAAAATCAAACCATATGTATGCGATACTGTATCACTTATACATGATTGTTTAGATAATGATAAAAAAATAGTTTGTGAAGGAGCACAAGCAGCTTTATTGGATATAGATTTTGGTTCTTATCCATTTGTTACATCTTCAAACCCTACAATTGGTGGTATATTGTCTGGTAGTGGAATAGGTGCATCATCACTAGGTGAAGTAGTTGGTGTATTAAAAGCATACTCTTCAAGAGTTGGAGAAGGACCATATATAACAGAACAAAAAAATGAAATAGGTGATACCATTCGTGAGCTAGGTCATGAATATGGTACAACTACTAAAAGGCCAAGAAGATGTGGGTGGCTAGATTTGCCTGCGCTTAAGTATGCTACTCAAATAAACGGCTTAACATCATTAGCAGTAAATCATTTGGATACAATAGGAAAACTTGACGAGATAAAATTATGTGTAGGTTATAATTATGAAGGTGAAATAATAGATAAATTTACAACGAATGAAGATATATGCAAAAAATTGACGCCAATATACGAAACATTTGAAGGTAATTTTGGTGATATATCTAATTATAAAGATTATGATGAATTACCAACAAAGGCTAAAAAATATATTGATAGTATAGAAGAATTTACTAAGGTAAAAGTAAAGTATATTGGAGTAGGCCCTGGTAGGGAACAAATGATAGTAAGATAAACAAGGAGTAATTCCTTGTTTTATATTTTTTATAATGATAAAATATAAACGAGATGCATTAATATCAAAAAACAAATAAAAATACAAATAAAATGCAATAATAAAGGTGGTGATAGTATGTTTAAGATTCATTCGAAATTTAAACCTAGTGGTGATCAACCAGAGGCGATAAAAAAATTGGTTGATGGAATTAATAATGGTGAAAAGTACCAAGTTCTTTTAGGTGCAACAGGTACAGGAAAGACGTTTACCATTGCAAATGTTATCAAGGAAGTAAATAAACCAACTCTAGTTCTTGCACATAACAAAACACTTGCTGGGCAATTATATAGTGAATTAAAAGAATTATTTCCGGAAAATCAAGTTTGTTATTTTGTGTCGTACTATGATTATTACCAACCAGAAGCATACGTACCATCAAGTGATACATACATAGAAAAAGATGCATCCATTAATGATGAAATTGATGAACTTAGACACTATGCAACTTCATCTTTAATAAGTTCAAAAGACGTAATAGTAGTAGCATCCGTATCATGTATATATGGTATTGGTGATAAAGAGGAATATGAAAATCATATGCTTTCTTTGAAGGTGGGAGAAACTATAGATAGAAATGCAATTTTAACCAAGTTGGTAGAAATGCTATACGAAAGAAATAACATAGATTTAGTTCGTGGTACTTTTCGTGCAAAAGGAGATGTTATAGAAATTATTCCTGCGTATGAAAAAAGTTTAGGTATAAGAATAGAATTATTTGGTGATGAAATAGATAGAATAACAGAATTTGATGTTTTAACAGGGCATGTTAAAAGAGAAAGGGAATTTATAACAATTTTTCCAGCATCTCATTTCGTTACCTCTGAAGAAAAACTTAAAAAAGCAATTGTAAATATTAAAGAAGAATTAGCAGGTAGACTAGAGTATTTTAAAGAGGCGGGAAAACCTTTGGAAGAGGAAAGATTATCACAAAGGTGTAATCATGATATCGAAATGCTTGAAGAAACTGGTTTTTGTTCTGGTGTTGAAAACTATTCTAGACATTTAGCATTAAAACCTGCTGGTGCAACGCCTACTTGTTTGATTGATTTTTTTCCAAAAGACTTTTTATTAGTAGTTGATGAGTCGCACGTAACTTTGCCACAGGTTAAGGCAATGTATAATGGTGATAGATCAAGGAAACAAATGCTTGTAGACTATGGGTTTAGATTACCTAGTGCACTTGATAATAGACCACTTAAATATGAAGAATTTGAATCAAAAATAAACCAGGTAATATATGTTTCTGCAACGCCCGGCGACGAGGAACTAGAAAAGACTAATAATAAAGTGGTTGAACAAATAATAAGGCCAACTGGGTTATTAGATCCAAAAGTTGAAGTTAGAAAAGCAGAAAACCAAGTTGATGATTTAATTGAAGAAATAGAAAAACAAATTAATAAGGGAGATAGAACATTAGTAACTACTCTTACTATTAGAATGGCTGAAGAATTAACATCGTACTTAAAAGATTTAAATATTAAAGTTGCATATTTACATAGTGAAGTAAAAACATTAGAAAGACTTCAAATAATACATGATTTACGCGTTGGAAAATATGATGTGTTAGTAGGTATTAATCTTTTAAGAGAAGGATTGGATATTCCAGAAGTTAGTTTAGTTGCAATATTAGATGCAGATAAGCAAGGCTTTTTAAGGAGTAATAGAAGTTTAATTCAAACAATTGGTAGATGTGCAAGGAACGCAGATGGTAGAGTTATTATGTATGGAGACATTATAAGTGAAGCGATGAAAACTGCTATAGATGAGACACAAAGAAGAAGAAGTGTACAAATAAAATATAATGAAACGCATAATATAATACCAAAGACTATAAATAAAAAAATAATGGATGTTGTAAGCGTAAATGCAGAAGAAAAATCATCTAAGAAACATACTACAAGAGATAAAATTCATAATGATAAGCTTATAAAAGAATTAGAAAAAGAAATGAATGAAGCTGCTAAAAACTTAGATTTTGAAAGAGCAATGGAATTACGTGATATAATATTTGAGATGAAAGTAAATTAGTAGGAGGTAATTATGAAAGATAGTAAAAATGAAATTGCAATTATAGGATTTATATGTTCTATATGTGGATATTTTTCCGCGGGTTTAACTTCGATATTTGGCTTAGTATTGTCAATAATTGGATTGAAAAAATCAAAAAAATTAAATGGTAGTAATAAAACATTTGCAAAGGTAGGTATTGTACTAAGTATAATACAAATACTATTAATAGTATTATTTGTTTTCTTTCTTATATTGCTAGATGGTGATTTTAAAATGTTTAATGGTAATAGAAAAAAAGACTATAGGATTACTGAAGAAAGAAAATATATAGATGAACAAAACGTGGTATACATAGAAGGAAAGCTAACTAATATAAGTAACGATAAATTAAAAAATATAAATATTTCTTATACTACGTATGATGAAGAAAAAAATATTACCGGTAATTGTTCTACTTATGTAGAAGAAGTGCCTAAAAAAAGAACTTGGAAATTCACTGCATCTTGTGATGCTATAGAGAAAAATATTGTAACGTTTAAACTTAAAGAAGTTATAGTAAATGGTTTTGATTAAAAAAACATTAATCTAAATCTTGTGAAATAAAAATGAATGTTAATTGATAAATTTATAAAAAACTGATATAATGTGCTTATAAAATAGATTAGTATCAATTTTTATAAAGGAGGGGTAACATGGCTAGCAAAACTAAAGCAGCAACTAACAGTAAAAAAGCTGCATATAGAAGAAATGGTAATAATAAAAAAAAGGCAAGTCAAACACCTATTGAAAAAAAAGAAAATAATAAAACAACAACTAAAAAAGTAGTTGAAGAAAAACCAATGGCAAAAAAACAGCCTATAAAGAAAACAACGGTAACTAAAAAAGAGATAAAAAAAGAAATGCCAAAAAAAGTAGAGAAGGTAAAAAATCAAGAACAAACTATTATTCAAAATAAAGAGCCTGTAGTAAATGAAGCTCAACAACCTATTAAAAAAAGAATTAGACGTAAGAAAAACACTTTTTCAAGTGCAGGATTAGTATGTTCAACATGTGGCTTTATTACATGTGGTTTGAGTTCTGTATTTGGAATAATACTTTCAATAATTGGTTTAAAAAAATCTAAAAGCTTAGATGGAGAAGGTAAAAGCAATGCAGTAAATGGTATTATTTTAGGTGTTGTATCGCTTTTGATTTTTATAGGTATTTTCCTTTTCTTATATGTTTTTTCGGTAAATACTGTTAAAGAAACAAAAAGAAAGGCTAATGAGAGAAACACCCCTGTTTATAAAATGAATGAAGATATAGAAATTAGTGATACATATGGTGATTATTCAATTAAGATTACTAATGTAAGAGAATCAAGTGAAAGAACTAATAATGCAAAAATAAAAGCAGATAGAGTAATAGTAGTATCTTACGAATATACAAATATTAATATGGATCAAAATTTATTTATAACGGGTGCTCGTTTTACAGCATATGATAAAAACAACGTTATGCTTCAAAACTATCCAATTGATTATTTGTTACCGGATTATATCGCAAGAGGTAGAACAGCCCAAGCTGAAATTGTTTATGCTCTTAATAACGATAGTAATGAAGTAGAATTAGAATTTTATAAAAGTATGTTTGATGCTAAAGCGTACTGTATAATTAAATTGAATTGGTAAAAAAAGAATGAACTATTTTTGTTCATTCTTTTTCTTTCTTTGTATGCAATACCAAATTACATCGTTTTGATCTCCTTCACTTAAACTATTAAATTCATGTAATAATCTATCGCTTTTTTTACTTTCATTTAATGAATATGGTAAATTATTTGTTGTTCTATCTAATAAATAGTCAATAGAGGTTTCTAAGAAATCAGCCATTTTAATTAGTGTTTCAACACTTGGGAAAGCTTTACCACTTTCATATGCGCTTATTGTTTCTTGAGATACTTCTGCTGCTACTGATAACCTAATTTGAGTTATTCCTTTTTCTTTTCTAATACTTCTTAAATTCTTCATACTACTACTTCTTTCAATATTTCATTAATAATTTTACAAAATGTATTTGTATTTTGTAGATATATAGTATATAATAAATATAGATACAGTCTATAATTATTATATGAATTAATTAAATTATTATGCTGTAAATATTAAGAAAGGAGTAAATAAGTAGTATGAAAAAGTGCAAATATTGTCAAAATGAAATTGATCCAAAATTAAAAGTTTGTCCTATTTGCAAGAGAAAACAAGGAGGTTTTCCGACTTGGGCAAAAATTCTTATTGGTATATTCATAGCAATTATTGTGTTGTCAGCTATAGGAAATGCAGATGATGAAACACCGTCTAAAACAAGCTCTTCAAAGGGAGATACTGAACAAATCTACAACATAGGGGATACAATAGCATTTAAAAATTATGAAGTAACAATAGATGCAGTTACTACTCAAAGTGAGGTTGGAGGGGAATATTTTAAAACAACACCATCCGATGGCGGCATCTTTGTTTGTGTTGATTTAAAATATAAAAACACTTCAGATCAACCTATCAGTAGTTTCTCAACGCCTACAATTAGACTTGTAGATTCAAATGGTACAAAATATTCTGAGGATATAGAAGCTTCATCTTACTATGCAACAGAAAAGGATCCAGATAGGAAAATACTAAGTGATTTGAATCCAGGAATCACAGTAAGCGATAATGAGGTGTATGAAATATCAAAAGATGCATATGAAACTGGCGAATGGTACTTGGTTATAGACGGAAGAGTAAAAATAAAAGTTAAGTAAAAAAATGTAGCTTGCTACATTTTTTTGTTTATTTAGATTATAATATAAATAATGTTTAAAAAACAAAGTATTTGTGATAAAATATCGAAGAGAAGCAGGTGGTATATATGGATAAGATAATAATAAAGGGTGCAAGAGAGAATAACTTGAAGAATATTGATATAGAAATACCTAAGAATAAATTAACAGTTATGACTGGTGTATCAGGTTCTGGTAAGTCTTCACTTGCATTTGATACTATATATGCAGAGGGTCAAAGAAGGTATGTAGAAAGTTTATCTGCGTATGCAAGACAATTTTTAGGTGGAACATCAAAACCAGACGTAGACTCAATAGAAGGTTTATCTCCATCTATATCTATAGATCAAAAAACCACAAATAATAACCCTCGTTCTACCGTAGGTACCGTTACCGAAATATATGATTACCTTAGACTGTTATATGCAAGAATTGGTGTTCCTTATTGTCCAAATCATAATATACCAATATCAAGTCAATCAATTGAAGAAATGACTAATCAAATAATGAACGAAGAAGATGGTACGAAATTAATCATTATGTCTCCTGTTGCGTATGGCGAAAAGGGAACTTTTAAAGATTTATTAGATAAATTAAGAAAAGATGGATACGTAAGGGTAAAAATTGATGATAAAACAATGGATTTAAGTGAAGATATAGTACTAGAAAAAAATAAGAAACATAAGATATTGGTTATAATAGATAGAATTATTAAGAAAATAGAGTCTAGAAGTAGATTAAATGAAGCACTTGAATTAGCATGTAAATTATCAAAAGGAAAGGCAGTAGTTGAGATTCCAGGTAGAGATGAAATAGTAATGAGTGAATCTTTTGCATGCCCACATTGTGATTTTTCATTAGAAGAATTAGAACCTAGAATGTTTAGTTTTAATGCACCATATGGGTCATGTCCTGATTGTAAAGGGTTAGGATTTAAACAAAAAATGAGCGCAGATTTGATCATACCTGATAAAGAAAAAACGTTAAGACGCGGCGGGATTGAACCTTATGCAGGGATGGATGAGTATAATATTTATATTAAAAAGTTAGAAATAGTATGTGATAAATATAATATAGACATGAACAAAAAGATGAAAGATTATACTAAAAAAGAATTAGATATAATCTTAAATGGTACTACTGAGCCAATTGAATTTAAGTTTTCAACAAGAAGTGGAAACAATATGAATAGCTACGAACCTTATGAAGGTGTATTAAATAATCTAGAGCGAAGATATTTTGAAACTAATAGTGAGTTTATAAGGGAATGGCTTGGTAAATACATGGTAGAGTTAACTTGTCCTACGTGTCATGGTAAAAGATTAAAAGATAGTGTATTATCTGTATTAATTAATCACAAGAACATAATAGATTTAACTGATATGAACATTGATAAATTGTATAAGTTTTTTGATACCTTAAAACTAAGTAAAGAAAAAGAAGAGATAGCAAGATTGTTAGTTAAGGAAATTAAATCAAGACTAGAGTTTTTACATAACGTAGGTCTTGGATATTTAACTTTATCTAGAAGTGCTGGTACTTTATCTGGTGGCGAAGCACAAAGAATAAGACTTGCAACTCAAATAGGGTCACAATTAACGGGTGTTTTATATGTGTTAGATGAACCTAGTATTGGTCTTCATCAAAGAGATAACCAAAGATTAATTAATTCACTTTTAAAAATGAGGGATATAGGCAATACATTAATAGTTGTTGAGCATGATACTGATACTATGTTACAAGCTGATTACTTAGTAGATATAGGTCCTGGTGCAGGTGATCATGGTGGTGAAGTTGTTGCAAGTGGTACTCCTAAGGAAGTAATGGAAAATAAAAATAGTATTACTGGTGATTATCTAAGTGGAAGAAAAATGATAGAAATTCCAAAAAAACGTAGAAAAGGTAATGGTAAATTTATTGAGATAAAAGGTGCTAAAGAAAATAACTTAAAGAATATTAATGTTAAATTCCCACTTGGTAAATTAGTGTTAGTAACTGGTGTATCAGGTTCTGGAAAAAGTAGTTTGGTAAATCAAATATTATATAAAGCTCTTGCGCTTAATGTTTATGGTTCTCGTGTTGTACCAGGAAAACATAAAGCCATTAAAGGTTTAGAAAATATTGATAAAGTAATTGATATTACTCAAGACCCAATAGGCAGAACACCAAGAAGTAATCCTGCTACATATGTAGGAGTATTTGATGATATAAGAGATGTTTTTGCGCAAACTAAAGAAGCTAAAATAAGGGGCTATGAAAAAGGAAGATTTTCTTTCAACGTAAAAGGCGGAAGGTGTGAAGCTTGCTGGGGAGATGGAGTTAAAAAAATATCAATGAACTTTTTACCAGATGTGTATGTACCATGTGAAGTTTGTGGTGGTACAAGATTTAACAAAGAAACATTAGAAGTTAAGTATAAGGATAAAACCATATATGACGTACTTCAAATGAGAGTAGATGAAGCATTAGAGTTTTTTGAAAATCATCAAAAGATAAAAAGAAAATTACAAGTAATGCAGGATGTAGGCCTTGGCTACATAAAACTTGGGCAAAGTGCTCCAACTTTATCTGGTGGTGAAGCATCACGTGTTAAGTTAGCTAAAGAATTACAAAAAAAGCCAACTGGAAAAAGTGTGTTTATTTTGGATGAACCAACTACTGGATTACATAGTCATGATATAAAAAGACTATTAACAATTTTAAATAGAATAGTTGATAATGGTGATACTGTTATTGTTATAGAACATAATTTAGATGTTATAAAAGTAGCAGATCATATAATTGATTTAGGGCCTGAAGGCGGAGATGATGGCGGTACAATCGTATGTGAAGGTACACCAGAAAAAGTATCTAAGTGTTCTTCGTCTTATACAGGACAATATTTAAGCAAAATATTAAAATAAACGAGGGTTTTTAACAGTTTTGTAGAATAATAAGGTAAAGGTATATTACTTTTACCTTATTTTTATATGATTTTTTAATGAGTTTAATCTTAACTTTTCTATCTTTATTAATGATAAAATTGTTATAGCAGGAGGTGATTAAATGATAAAAAACACAAGCATATCTTGGCCTAGTACAAAAGAAAACGTAAATGCCATAATCAAAAAATATAATTTTGTAGTTTTATCAGTTAGTCCCTCCGTTGAAATTGTGGATGAAGCCTTAAAATTTAAACTTATTCAAGAAGAAGATTTAAAAAAAGAATATATTAAGTTAACAAAAGAAGAAATAGAAGAAAGAATTAAATTTATTAATTATGTTAGATTCTCATATAATAAGCTAACTACAGATGAAAGAAAAATTATTTATTGGACCTTTTTTGATAAAGAAAATAATTATGATGATAGGTTTATTGCAAATAATTTAGGTTTTTCTCTTGGATATTATTATATAAAAAAGAAAGATGCAATAATAAGGTTCGCGTTTTCTTTGGGAGTTGAAAGCATAGATGATAAATAGATTAAAAGAAATATATCCAGGATATCTTATTCTTAAAGATAAAAAGAATATTAATAAGAATTATAAAAAATATATAATAATAATAGATAAAAACACATATGAAGTGCATAATAAGACAAACTAAAAAGTTTGTTTTATTTTTTTGTATTAAAAAGTTTTAAAATGATTAATTGCTGTGCTATAATAAAAAAGGTGATTTTATGAAAGTTACAGTTGTAAAAGATAAGAAAAGTAAATCGATATATAAAATAAACTTATTCTTAGAATGGATTATATACATGCTTGTTTATGCATGTGTTATGTGGGTTGCATCACAAATATTTAAATCATTATATGTTGAAAGTTTTTTATATGGGTTTTTAGCATCAGTAATTATATATATATTAAATAAAACAATAAAACCATTTTTGGTTCAAATATCACTTCCATTAATAGGAATGTCGTTAGGGTTATTTTATTTTGTTATTAACGTTGTGATATTATTAATAACACACTTTTTATTAGGAAAACATTTTTATTTAACTGGTTTTTTCTCTCCGTTTGTAGTTTCGATTTTTATAAGTGTAGTAAATCTTTTATTAGAAGGATTTGTAATAAAACCATTATTAGAAAGGTGTGAAGGAAAACATGAATCCAATAGCAGTAAACATAGGTAATTTATCGATAACTTGGTACGCAATTTTTATTCTTTCAGGAATAATAATTGCATATGTTTTAATTAATAAAGAAGCAAAAAAATTTAATATACCAACATCGTTTATATCTAACTTAGTATTTTGGTGCGTTATATTTGGAATAATAGGTGCAAGAATATATTATGTTATATTTAATCTTGATTATTATGCACAAGATCCTATAGAAGCAATTAAAGTATGGAATGGTGGTCTTGCAATACACGGTGGTATTATCGCTGGACTAATAACGTTAATACTATATTGTAAAAAGGAAAAAATCAACGTATTAAAAATGCTTGATATTGCAGCACCTTACGTAATGCTTGCACAAGCAATTGGAAGATGGGGAAACTTTTTTAATAGTGAGGCGCATGGGCCTATAGTATCTAAAACATTTTTGGTAAGTCATCATATACCTAAGTTTGTAATTGATGGTATGTTTATAGATGGACATTATTATCACCCAACGTTTTTCTATGAATCAGTATTATGTTTATTAGGATTTGTATTGTTGATAACCATTAGAAGATTAAAAAGCACTAAAAATGGCAACACTATTTCTTTATATTTAATATGGTATGGAGTAATCAGATACTTTATTGAATCACTTAGAACAGATAGTTTGATGTTAGCAGACTTTAAGATGGCGCAAATAATATCAATAATAATGATTATAGTTGGTATAATAATGTTTATATCAACATGTATTCATAGCAATAGATATAATGAGGAAAAAGAACAAATAATAAAACAAAATAGTAAAAATAAAGAGAAAAAGAAAAGCAAGAAATATGAACTGCACCCCATAAAGTAGACATCATAAAAAAAGTCAGTTCAAAAAAATATGTTAAAATACATTTCCGAAAGGAGGTGTA
>CADBMO010000081.1 GCA_902795755.1 uncultured Erysipelotrichaceae bacterium
AAGAAGATTAATCATCTTCTTCTAATCTTGGTGTTAATATTTCATATCCATCTTTTGTAACTAATATTGTGTGTTCATAATGTGCTGATGGTTTACCATCTTGAGTCTTTATTGTCCAACCATCATCAAGTACATATATGTCTCTTTTACCAAATGTAAGCATTGGCTCAATACATATTACCATACCCTCTTTTAATCTTGGGCCTACTCCCTTAATTCCATAATTAGGTACGTCAGGATCCTCATGCATTTCAGTACCTATCCCATGTCCACATAACTCTCTTACAACACCTAAATTATGTGATTCAGCATACGTTTGAACAGCATTTGATATATCTCCAATACGATTACCAGGTTTAACTTGTTTTACACCTTCATATAAAGCAGCTTTAGTATGTTTCATTAAATACTCTTTATAAGCATCTACATCTCCTACTTTATAAGTCCATGCAGCATCTCCTTGATAACCTTTATATCCTATTACCATATCAATTGTAACAATATCACCATTTTTTAATTTATAGTCAGTAGGAATACCATGAACAACAGTATCATTAACACTTATACATGTTGCACAAGGATAACCCTCATAACCTATTTGGGTTGGAACACCATCATTATCCCTCATAAACTTTTCTGCAAGTTTATCTAATTCCTTTGTGGTTATACCTTCTTTAATAAATGGTTTTAAATACTTATGAGTTTTAGATACTAACATACCAGCATGTCTCATTAATTCAATTTCTTCTTCGTTTTTTATAGTAATCATTAAATCACTTCCCTAAATAATTATACTACATTTTTTATATTTTTCTACTCTGTTCTTAATGCTTCAACAGGGTCTTTTTTAGATGCCTTTTTAGCAGGTATTAAACCTCCTATTAAGGTTAATACTATTGCAAGTATAACCAATACAATAGCATTATTAGCTTTAAGTGTTGCACTTAATGGAATGTTTCCAGTAAAATGATGAAGCACCTTATTTATTATTGGTATTACTGCATATGAAAAGCCAATTCCAAATAATCCTGATAATAATCCAATAATGAATGTTTCTGCGTTAAATATTGAAGAAATATTATGTTTAGACGCCCCTATTGCACGTAGTATACCTATTTCTTTTGTTCTTTCATATACAGAAATATAAGTTATAACGCCAATCATTATACTTGATACCACAAGTGATATCGAAACAAACGCAATTAAAACGTAACTTACAGCATTAACTATCGTTTTAACCGAATTCATTAATATACCAGTTGTATCAGAATAATTAATTACTTTATCGTCTTGTTTCGTTTTCTTCATAGTTTTATTATAATTATCTATAAATGATAAGAAATGTTCTTTTCCATCAAAACTATTAAAGTAAAATGAAATCATAGTAGGCTTTTTCTTATCTTGATAACCTAATTGTATTAAATTACTATTTGCACTTTTTTTAGTATTATTAATAGATGATGTTATAACCCTTGTTAATTCATCTTCACTAAAATTTAACGTAAACGCACTTGCTATTTTACTACTATCAACGTTAAATGATGATGCATATGACTCTGTTAGCGTTATAGTTAATTCACTTACCTTAGATAATATCGTTTTTTTCATTAGAGTTTCAGTCATTAATTTTGCTAGTTTTTCTTCTGCACCAATTACCAATGCACTGGTATTATACGAATTAACTATCGTATTTTTAAGATCATTATTAATAACAGCCACTTTATTATTAGTATCAGTTGTTAAACTTGGATCAATCATATAATAACTATTTATATATATTTGTAACAAACTCTTTAATAAGCCAGAATATGCCTCCTTATAAACACTTGCGGGTAATACATATTTGTTTTCTAAATCTTTTAAAGACGCATTAATAGAATCAGAATTTAAATAATTACCTACCACGGTATCAATATCATTAATAGAAATTGTACCATTTATGGTGTCAAAAATGCCACTTGTATACTCTTTTAATCTTTTATCTAATTCAGACTTAGCAGGAGTAGTATCCGTAGTTATAGAGTTTGATATATCTTTCATATAATTTTCGGTTTTATTTTTTAAATCATTTTGATCTATTTTAACGTTAAATGCTTCCTGTAGTTTTTTATTATCTACGGATATCATATTATCAAAACCAAAATCCAAATTATTATCTTTACTATCAAACCTTTTATTTGAAAAAACATCAATATCTTCATTTGCAAGTTGTTTTTTTACAATTTCAGTATTATAAGAATGATTAATTATATTATCAATTAAATCTTCCGTATACGCAACTCCAGGTGCCAAAGCAGATGCACTTACTCCCTCTTTTTTAGTAACTACCCCAACTATTTTTAAGTCAAGTGCATTATCATATAAATTTTTTATATATCCCTCATCTTCACTTAAATCTTCATAAACGTTATACTTACTATTATATTTATATAAATCAGTCGGATATATTAGTTTTAATTTAACATTCATTAAGTCTTTATATGAAAAGGTTTTAGCATCATTTTTATTATCTACTTTTTCACCTTTCATTATTCTGTTAATCATATCATTTAATTCTTCTGTATCACGTAACCCTAATGAATATACTAATAGATCTGATATTGTATTTGGCTCTGATAAAACGATCACCATCTCATTATATTTTTTAGGCCAAGTACCTGCTAATACATCATATTGTTCATCTAATACTTTCTGATTATTAATCATCTGTGAGTATATTGAACCAAATGCAGAATAACTATTAAGCATACTTGAGCCCATCATGTTACTAAACATGGTAGATGGGTTTAGTTTTGCTATTTTTTTACTAGCATCTACAGTATATATTAAAGGGTCAACACTATAATTGTATTTAATTGTTGATATATCTTTTTTTACTTTTTTATAATTGTTATTTAGATAATTATTAAAGCTTTCTAAATCATTTGTACTAATGCTAGAAAACATTGATGTTAAATATTGTTGTTCTACTACCTTACCTGATTTATTATTCTTACCTTCACCTTGCTGCATTGATAGCAAAACACTTGCAATATCAGTAGATTCTTGCATTATAGTAAGTGGATATGAAGTTAGTGTATCTTCCTGTATTGAGTCAACGTAGTTTTGAAATCCATTAGATACTGCAAGTATTAATGCAATACCTATAATACCAATAGACCCCGCAATAGAAACAAGCACTGTTCTAGCCTTTTTAGTCATCAAATTATTAAACGATAGTGATAGAGCGGTTAAAAATGACATTTTTGTTTTTTTAACCTTTCTTTCCTTAACTGATTCTTTTTTCTTTTTTATTATAAAAGGATTAGAATCACTAATTATTTTCCCGTCTTTTAAATTTATAATTCTACTTGAGTATTCATTTGCAAGTTCTGGATTATGGGTTACCATAATAACAAGTTTTTCTTTAGAAATTTTTTTTAAAACATTCATTATTTGTATACTTGTTTCAGAATCAAGTGCTCCTGTTGGTTCATCTGCTAATATTATTTCAGGATTATTAACAAGTGCTCTTGCTATTGCAACACGTTGCATTTGACCACCAGATAATTGTGATGGTCTTTTATTAATATGTTCTTTTAATCCAACATCTTCTAATGCCTTCTTACTTCTTTTTCTTCTTTCTCTTTTAGAAATACCAGAAATAGTAAGTGCTAATTCTACGTTCTTAAGTATTGTTTGATGTGGTATTAAATTATAACTTTGAAACACAAAGCCAACTTTATTATTACGATATGTATCCCAGTTTTTATCTTTATACTTTTTAGTAGATACACCATTAATTATCAAATCACCAGAGGTTGCATGATCAAGCCCACCAATAATATTAAGTAAGGTCGTCTTACCAGATCCAGATGGCCCTAAAACAGATGCAAACTCACTTTCTCTAAAATTAATACTAATATTATTTAATGCTTTTTGTGTTAAAGTATTTGTTTTATACTCTTTTACTATATTTCTTAATTCTAACATATAAGCACTTCCTTTTTTGTTTTTGTATTTAAAATAACATAACAAATAATAAAACTTTGTCGAATATAGTATATTATATCAAAATCTTTACTTTTTTTAAATATATGTTACAATATTACGAAAAAACGGGGGCTATTATGGAAGACGTTACAATTCAAATAAATAATGATATTGTATGGATAAAAATTAATAATATTATATCATTAAATGATTTGTTTTATTCTTTGTACAAAAATGGTTTGAAAGAAAACTTAATAATAAGTGATAGATTGTTTTTATGCAATGATATAATTGGTTCTTATTTATATCCCCAAAAGATTTATGCGTTAAAAAAAGATAACAACGTTTTTAATATCTCATACTTAAATGATAATAAATACGTAATTGCAAATAAAATAATTAATAACAATATGTCTTCAGAATATAGTTTCTTATTTGATGATAATAATATAAAAAAATATAGCAAATGCGAATTGGATAACATTAGACGTTTATTAATGAAAGTTGATGAATATAAAATAAGTAGATATATTGATATTGATACACTTTATCATAAGCTTCATATTAGACCATTATATGATTATAACTATGTTATAGAAAATGATAAAATTGCATTATCAATAAGAAATAAAAACTTAAATAATGTCCATAATGGAGACTTTGATATAATACTTAAAAAAACAAAAGAACATATTGGAAATATTGAAATTGATAATCATGGTGAAGTTTCATATTTTGTTGATAAACCATTTAGAGGTAATCACTATGCAACTGATGCTTTAGGATTATTAATTACTTATCTAAAGCAGAAAAAGAAAACAAAAATGGATATATCATTAGTTGCACTTAATGAATTATCCAAAAAAGTAATTATTAATAATGGAGGAATATTTGAGGAGATTATACCTTACATGGATGGTAATTATCCAATGTATTCTATAAAAATATAAAAGAGCTTAAATAAGCTCTTTTATTTCATTTTATTTAATACTTTCTTATTATACTCTTCTTTAAAATCTTGTAATTTTTCAGGATATACAACCATCATTTTATGATATGCAATATCATATTGTTTACTTACGTAATCTTGAGTAACTTTATCATTATCATCTTCATACATTTTATTAATCTTACGCTGTACATCCATACTATTATGAGTACTAATTAGTTTTTTATTAGTAACTGGTTTAGCATAAGGGACCATATACTCATTACCAAATAAATCTTGTAATTGACCATCACTTTTTTCAAATACAGCTTTATTATAATTATCTTGATAAGTTGTATATTCATCATTTACGATGACTAATTGATGATTTATTCTATCATCATTATTTAACATACCAACCATGCAATATGCTTCATATCCACTTTTATTCAAAGTATTCATATAATACTCACTTAAGTGTCTACAAGTAGTATCACTAGTATAAAGCACATCAACACCTAACATGTTATTATTATACATATCTTTATACTTATAATTACTATTAGAATCTAAAGATAAATATCCATTATTTGCTAAATAATTATATACATAGAAACACTGCAATGAATTTTCTAACTCTAAATCATCATAATACTCACTAACTAACGTAGTTGCTTCATCGTATAAAGTAGCATCTTTTAAATTATAACTGTTAGTTGTTTTACTACATGCACTAAATATAGTAAAAATCATAGATAAACTAACTAGTAACGATACTTTTTTTCTTAATTTACTATTCATAATAAAACCCCTTAAAAATTTGTAATATATATTAGCATAAAAAATATTTTTTGGCAAGAAAAAAGTGCCATAAAGCACTTTATAAATACCATAATTTTTTACCATTTTTTCTAACTTCATTTATTATACCACCACCAAGGCATATCTCCCCATCATAGAAAACACACGCTTGACCAGGTGTAACTGATTTTACACCTTGTGGGTATTTAACTAGTATTTCATTTTCACTTAAAAACTCTAATTCAACGTCTATATCTTTTTGACGATATCTAAACTTAGCGGTACATTTACTTATTTTCTTTTCATATGTCCAGTTTATCTCATTTACTACGCACGAATCACTAACTAAGTATTCATCATTACCAGATTCAATATATAAAATATTTTTTTCTAAATCCTTACCAACAACGAACATACGATCCTTTGTACCACCAATATCAAGCCCTCTTCTTTGACCTATTGTGTAATGCATCAAACCAATATGTTTTCCAATTATTTTACCAGTTACTATATCAACTATATCACCAGGCTGATTTGGCAAATAATTTTTTAAGAAATTAGAAAAATTTCTCTCTCCTATAAAACATATACCAGTAGAATCTTTTTTCTTAGCAGTTACCAAATCATATTCTTCTGCTATTTTTCTTACCATCGGTTTTACCATATCACCAATTGGAAATAATACGTTTTTAAGCTGCGCTTTTGATACTTGTGACAAAAAATATGATTGATCTTTATTATCGTCAACAGCGCGCAATAGTTGACCATCTTTAACCCTACAGTAATGACCTGTTGCAATATAATCTGCACCAAGCTTTTCAGCTTCCTTTGCAAATTGATCAAACTTTATATATTTATTACACATTATATCTGGATTAGGAGTTCTTCCCTTTTTTAACTCATCTAAAAAGTAAGTAAAAACATAATCCCAATACTCTTTAATAAAATCTTTTCTATAAAGTGGTATTCCTAACTTATCACATACTTTTTTTGCATCATTATAATCTACTTCTTGAGGGCATATTCCCTCACTAGTTGTTGGCGCTCCATCTAATTCAGCATTTGCAAAAGAATCCCAATTACG
This sequence comes from uncultured Erysipelotrichaceae bacterium, assembly GCA_902795755.1. Taxonomy (GTDB): domain Bacteria; phylum Bacillota_I; class Bacilli_A; order RF39; family UBA660; genus Aphodocola. The sequence goes on from CADBMO010000081.1 coordinate 6,786, forward strand.
CATAAAAAGGCCAATTACTTCATAGCCTTGCTTTTGTAACATAATTGCTGCAACTGATGAATCTACTCCACCACTCATTCCAATTACAACTTTCTTTTTCATAGTATCACCCCAATTACTCGTTATATAATAACACTAATTTTTAAAATTAACAACAATTATTTAAACATACCTTTCCTATCCTTAAAGAAATTAAAATATGCCTTTACGTTATCTAATTCTTCCCATTTTTTAGTCTTAACCGGTATTTCATCTAAATCATATATTTTAGCATCTTCAATTCCTAATAAAAATGGTGAATGTGTAGATATTATAAATTGACAATTATAAAATCTTGCAGATTCTTCAATAAATTGTTTTAGTTTTATTTGATTTTCAGCAGATAAACTATTTTCTGGTTCATCTAATAAATAAATGGAATTATCAGTTATTTCATTTTGCCAATACGAAAGTGCAGACTCTCCATTAGATTGCTCTATTATGTTATTATGATTTAACTGAGTTCTAATATATTTAGACATACTCATCCTTGATTTATCTACTTTTTTTCTTAATAACGCATAATCATTTATAACATCTTTAAATTCGTACCCCGTATCATTTAAATATTCTTCTGCCAAATCTTCTTTTAATCTATTTACCTTAGAATTAATTGCGCGTATATCTAAAAGATAATCAAATACATCATCACTAGAAACTAATTTTATTTCTTTTAATTCACTTTCATGTTTTATTTTATAATCACAATATTCAATATATTTATCAAATAATTCTCCTTTATTCATATTATTTTTTCTAGATGAATGTAACTTTTTTGAAATAATATTTAAAAGAGTTGTTTTACCACTACCGTTATTTCCATAAAAAATAGTTACTGGCTCAAAATCAATTTTTTCAAATTGTTTAAAAGAAAATATTTTAAAAGGATAATATGATACATATATATTTTTTAATCCAAATAAAATATTATTCTCCAAGCGTTCATCTGCTAACAAAGAAAATTTTTCTAAAAATAACATATTACCCCTCCTTTATTATTTTACTAACTTTTTTTCTGCATCTTTAAATAAATCAAAATCTAAATACACATATTCATCCATTTTATAATTCAAGTTCTCTTTAATACACTTTCTTGCATAATATGATATATCATATATTCTTTTACTATTGCAAAGTGGATTTACCCACCTTACCTTTGAACCATGATGTACATAGTATACACCTTTTGGTTCTTCATTTGATAAGTGTACATCAGTTGCGTTTTGCCACTTTTCAAAATCCTCATTAACTAAACTACAATTTTTTATCATACCAACCAATTCATCATCAGTAATACCAATTAAATTTTCTATTTTTATATAACCATTATCTCTCATTATTTTAAGAACATCTGCTAAAAACTGCATCGTGTATCTTGTTTTAGGATCACGATATGAAATAGTTGTATTTTTTGAAAGTAACACAAATTTTTCTGCATATGATTTTGTTTTAAAACCAAG
>CADBMO010000082.1 GCA_902795755.1 uncultured Erysipelotrichaceae bacterium
CCAAAACCACTGTTGGGAGTTCGATTCTCTCATCCCCTGCCATTAAGTATTCTTAGTCGAACCGAAGTGTTCGGCTTTTTAAATAAATTATATGGCACACTCATAGTGTGTCTTTTTTGATGTAACTAACGCTAAGTTAGTTTTTTGTTACAAATATTAAAAGAAAGAAGGAGATAATTATGTTATTAACAACGCAAAATATTGATTTAAAAATAAGCAAAGAACTAAGAAGAAAAATTGATCTTGCATGTAGGTTTGCTAATGCAAAATATAAACTTACAAACGGATATGTTAGTGGAATTAGAGAAACAAATATAGGCTTTGTAACACCACATATACTAGAAGTAAATGATAATGTTTTCTTAATATTTAACAATTCAAAGTACATTTATGTGAATGGATATAATAAAAAGATACTATTTAACGACTTAACTAAATATATAAAAAATAATTAATACCTATTGACTTATAAAAAATTAGTGATATTATAAATAACTAATAAATGACAAGCAGTATCCGTCATTTTGGAGGGTAATATGCTGAAAAGGAAAACTAACTTATATTATTTAAATAACCAAAGGAGTCAAAGGTATTAGGACATCTAGTGCTTTTGTCTCCTCTTTTTTATGAAAAAGAAAGGGATGATTAAATGAATAACGAGATTAAAAAAGCTGGTATTTATATAAGAGTATCAACGGAAGATCAAGCTCGTGAAGGTTTTAGTTTACCCGAACAAGAAGCCCGTTTAAGGGAGTTCTGTGCCTTTAGAAGATATGAGATAGTAAAAGTATACGAAGATGCTGGAATAAGCGCTAAAACCGATAAAAGACCGGCTTATCAAGAGTTGATGAACGATGTTAAATCTAAAGAAATAAATGTAATAGTAGCATTTAAGTTAGATAGGTTAACAAGAAGTGTTTATGATATTGAAAAACTAATGAACATAGTTAATGAGTATGAATGTGATATCGATTGTTTGGCGGATGAATCAAATACTACCACCTCAAATGGTAGAATGGTTATGAGAATAATGACTAGTGTTTCACAAAATGAAATTGAAAAGTGTTCTGAAAGAACAAAATTAGGACTTACAGGTGCTATAAAGCAAGGACACATACCTAATAAGACACCACTAGGGTTTAAAAGAGATAATAAAAAACTTGTACCAGATGAATCTACCAGCGGAATTGTAAAACGAGTATTTAATTTGTATTTAGAGGGAAAAAGTTATAAAGCAATAGCAAATATATTTAATAAAGAAAAAGTATTAGGTAGAGATACTTGGTATGATACATCTATGCAAATGATTTTAAGAAATCCACTTTATAAGGGTGATTATGTTGGCGGAAAGAATACAAAAGAACCAGTTTATTATGAAAATGTAGTTGAACCAATAGTTAGTAAAGAAATATGGGAAGAATGTCAGTATCAAAAAAGAAGAAACGCCAGGCACTATGAACGAACGAAAACCTATTTATTCACGAATAAAATCAAGTGTAAAAAATGTGGTTGCTTCTTAGGTAATCATGGTACTGAAAAGAAAAACGGTAAAAAATATTACTATTATAAGTGTAATGAGTGTAAAACATTCTTTAGAGAACCAGAAGTAGAACAACTATTAAAAGTATTTCTTATTGATATTTTAAATAAAGAAAGATTAATGAATAATTATTATGTACCTTTCGTTAAATCAAAATATAATTGCAAAGAAGAAGATATTAAAAAGGAACTTAGAAAACTTGAAAAGCAAATAGATAGAATAAAAGATGTTTATTTAGACGGAATATTAGATAAAAAGTATTTTGAAAAAGATATTAAAAATATTGAATTTAGGAAAGAAGAGCTTTCAAAGCAATTAAAAGAACAGCAAGAATATGATACTCTTAATTTCACATTAGATGATTTATTAATAATTGAAGATAAAAAAGAGATAGATACATTTACTAAACCAGAAACAAGTTTATTTGATTTAGAAAAATGGGAAATATTAACAAGAGAAGAAAAACAAAAGTTAATTGCAAAGTATATTAATTATATAATAATTGATAATCAAGGTAAAAAATTAAAACTAATTGAAGGTAATTTTAGACAATCTTATGTAAGAGAATTGTTTGAATATCACGAGAAATATAATACGCCTATTACACCAAAACTATTTATGGATGATTTAGGTTATACAATAAATAATGATTCAAGAATAAGAACTAAAAAAGAGGCTAAGAATTATTTTGATAGATTAAAAGAGTTTATGAATGATTGTGATCTAAACTATTATGAAGCTTCTATGGATAGTTATAATAAACCAGCTACTTTTCATCCTAAAAGTGAGCTAGAAAAAATCATTAGAATAATACCACTTAAGAATGATAATAAGCTAGTAGAGGAAAGAATTAATCTTGGAATTATTACAGTTAATCTGTCTGGAATCAAAGATATAAATGGCAATCAATTTTATGAAAGTATATTTAAAAATCTTTTAAAAGATGATATTGTAAAACTAAACAAAAAAATACTTAAAGCACTAAAAACAACGATTTAGTCGTAAAGACAGGAGTATGTTTTTCGTTGAAAAATAAGGGAATTGTACAATTTGTGGTCGTACATTTCCCTTTTTTGGTCTTATTTTTGCATGTGCAAAAATGCTTTTTCCGGAATATAGTTCATTGATATATCAACGAAAAAAAGAGGCTATTCCGGAAAACCCTTATGCCCCTTTAGTATTTTTTTGTGTTTTTATTAATATTTTATTTTCATATATTATACTTAAAACTTATCATTCTCATTTTCAATTTCGTCTATTTGTTTGAAATTTAATTTATAATTATCATCATTAACTTTTTCGAAAACCACACTTTCAATACCAATTTCAGCAAGTTTTTCATATGTTAGAACTTCGTTTTCCTGAAGTCTTAATACTTCTCTTAACAACCATTGTCCAAGTTCACTATTTGGGTTAGACATTAAGGCTTTTCCATTATCTTGGCATAATTTCATAGACATTTCTTTACCACTTGGTAGCAATACATTAAAAGAAGTATCTCTATCTGGAAAAAAGCCAACATATTTATCTCTTATTTCCTTATTAAATGGAATATATACTTCATCAATACTTCTAGGTCTTCCACCTGCATTCCATTGATTTAAGCCACTCTTAGGATAAACTAATTTAATACCATTTTTTACTGAATAAAGAGGAATTACCGCCACTTCATTTTCAGTTATAGTTACTAATGATCCAATACCATTTCTTAGTACTTCAAAAGGATTAGTCGCTACTTCAACTGCAACACTATCAAAATACTCATCAGTATTAAATCTTTTTTGCAATACACTCTTTGAAATGTTAAAATTATATTCATGAATTCCATCAGTAAAGATTAATGATGTTTCAGATGCATTAATTACTTTAATATTTGGAATATCAATTTTATCCATTACTTCTTCGTAGAAATGGAACCCTTTTTTATTTCTTATAACGCAATGATAAATCATTTTAGATAGACCGTAAGTTGCTAATGTTGATTCAATACGTTCATTTCTTAATTCTGCTATTCTCTTAATTTTATCTATACCCTGTAAATTCGAATAAGATTTTCTTGCCTTATTAAACTCAGCAATTTTTTGCCATGTTTTTTTATTACCTTCAGTAAAGGTTTTTATACCAATACCAATATCTCCTAATTTTGCATCAGCAGTTACACATGATCTAGCAAGATTCTCAGCACCAAAACATTCACAATAAAGGTTTTCTGGAACTCTATAATCAAGCCAAGGATCATCACTTTCACTAAACAATAAAGATAATGAGCCAATTAATTTTAAATTGCTTTTGTAATCTTCAAATTTATTTTTATCATAATTTATTATTTGCATTTTCAGTCTCCTTTATTGCATCTAATATTCTTTCTGCAACCCTTTTTATTACATTAACTGATACTGCATTTCCAGCTTGTTTGTAAACTCTTGAATCCACTAAATTACTTGGAATAATAAAATCATTTGGAAATCCTTGCAACATTAAGCATTCGATTGGTAATAGTTTTCTAATTTTATTATAGTTAGTATATATTAATGGAACATTATGTCCTCCAGTACCCATATTTGCTGTTAAAGTTGGACAAACTCCATTTTTATTATCTCTTACATAAACTCTTCTATATTGATAAATAGTATTATGTTCTTTGATACTCTTATTTAATAATTCATAGCACTTTTTGTCTTGCTCGTATAAATATTTTTTTGGAACTTCCTTATTCCAATCAACAATAGTTTCAATCGTATTTTTTAAAGATATCTTTTTTGGCCATTTAAAATTCTTATAATCATTTTCATTAAGAAAGCCTATAATAAAAATTCTTTCTCTATTTTGTGGTAAATTACCATACTCACAAGTATTTAAAACTTTTGCTTCTACAAAATAACCATAATGCTCTAGAGTTTCTTTAATAACTTTAAATGTATTTCCATTATCATGTGTTTTTAAGTTTTTAACATTTTCTAAAAATAATATTCTAGGTTTATTATTATTTTCAGACATTTCTTTTACTAATCTCATTATTTGGAAGAACATATTACCACGATCATCTTCAAAACCTTTTCTATATCCAGCAATAGAAAATGGTTGACAAGGAAATCCTGCTGACAAAACATCTATTTTAGGTATATCTTTTCCTTTTATATTACATATATCATCTACAACAAGTTTTATATCTTTGTGATTTGCATTAAATGTTATAGCACAATATTTATCTATTTCATTTGCCCATATTGGTTGAAATCCAGCATTTTTAAAACCTAAATCAATTCCTCCAATTCCAGCAAATAAACTAGCCATTTTTAATCGCTTCATAATGCACCTCCTATCTCTTACTCCATTATATCATTAATAGTAAATAATTGCAGCAATTTAGAAAAAAAAGTTGAATTTTATTATTTGCTTAATTTTTTTTAAAATTTTTATATCTATACATATATATTTATATATATGTATAAATATAATTTGGCACTCACAAAAATTAAGTGCTAAAAAGTGTTGACTTTCTAATTTCAAATCTATAAAATGACAGTAGTTAGGAGCTTTGTAATATTAAAGGAGTGATGCAAATGAAAGAACTGAAACTAGATTTAAAATACTGTCATGGTATAAATAAGCTTAAATATAATTTCGATTTAAATAACGATTATTTAATCTATGCACCAAACGGAACAATGAAAACTAGTTTTTCAAAAACACTTATGGAGTATAAAAATAATATTGATAGTCATGATGTTTACTTTCCAGAAAGAACATCAGTTAGAACTATAAATATTGAGAATCATAACCCATTAGATATTAATAATTTGGTTGTTATAGATAGTGATGATTATGAAATAGCAAATGAAAAAATGACATCATTATTAGTTAACCCC
>CADBMO010000083.1 GCA_902795755.1 uncultured Erysipelotrichaceae bacterium
TAGGCGGTGCAATTATCGGTATATCTGGAGGCAAGGATAGTGGTGTTGTTGCAGGATTATTTACAAAAGCACTAGGGGCTGAAAACGTAATAGGAGTTACAATGCCATGTCATTCAGTTAAAACTGATAAAACAGATGCTGATAAGGTTGCAGATTATTATGGATTTAAAATGGTTAATTTTGATATAACTGGAATATATGATGATTTTAAAAAAGAATTAGAAAAACTAGGTAGATTTAGTGAAGATGAAACTAAAAATAGTGACATAAATGTAAAACCAAGACTTAGAATGGCTACGTTATATTACTTAGCAGCACTTTATTCAAGTGTAAATAAAAAAACTTATTTAGTTGCAGGAACATCTAATAAATGTGAGTTATACGTAGGTTACTTTACAAAAGGTGGAGATTCAGTACATGATATTTCAGCAATTGCAGATTATACGGTAGAAGAAGTAATTAAAATAGGTGAATATTTAAACGTACCAAAAGAAGTACTTTATAAAGCACCCAATGATGGGTTATCAAGTTTAACTGATGAAGATAAGTTAGGTGTTAAGTACAATGAAATAGCAAGTTATATTGATGATAAAAATAGCGTTTCTAAAGAGGTTGGTAAGAAAATAGAACGATTACATAATGCAAACAAGCATAAATTTAACATTCCAACATATAGAAGATATGGTTAAACATGAGAAGTTTACAGGTTACTACGCCTCATATGAAATGTATATATAATTGCCCGTTTTGTATATCAAAATCACATAAACATGATAATAAGTTTGATGATAACTATCATAATAATCCTGATTTATGGAAAAAGAATTTAATTAATGTATTAAAAGATAATAAAGACTTAAAGTATGTTGTTATAACTGGTACTAATGAGCCTATGCAAAGTAAAGACTGCGTAAGTGACATTATAAAAATAGTAAGGAAATATAGAAGTGATATTCAAATAGAAATACAAACAAGATATTATCAAGAAGATGTTATTTATAAGAGTATTGACGTTGTTTGTTATTCAATTTCTAATTATAAACTTATTAATAAAATAAAATTGGTTAATAAGAAAAATAGATTTGTATTTATACTAACAGATTCCTTTAATAATGTTACGTTAAATGATATAATAGATATGCTACCAGAAAATGTTCAAGAATTAACTTTTAAAATTCTTCATAATTCTAATGGTGATAATATGAAAATGGATAAATGGATTGAAAATCATAAAATAGACGATACTGTAAAAGAAAGGTTAAAAGAAGATATTAATACATATACTGGTAATTTATCCATCAGATTTGATGCAAACTGTATGGATGCTAAAGACAGATATAAAATATTTAGAGAAGATGGGAACATCTATGAAGATTGGGGATAATTATGAAAGTAGGAGTGTTTGTAGGAAGCTTTGATCCTGTGCATAATGGTCATGTAAAGCTTATGAATTATTTGGTAGATAAAAAAATAGTAGACAAGATGCGTGTTATACCAACTGGTAACTACTGGGATAAACAAAACTTAAGTAACATTAACCATAGAATTAACATGCTTAATCTAATTAAGAACGATAATTTAATAGTAGATAATGAGCATAATGAATTAAACTATACTTATGAGTTATTAAACAAGTTAAAAGAAGAATATCCAAATGATGTTTTTTACTTAGTAATAGGATCAGATAATGCAAATACATTACATAAATGGAAAAACTATGAAGAGTTAATAAAAAACAACATAATCGTAATAAACAGAGATGATATAAAGATTGATTTAAAGACTGATAAATTAACAATAATAAAAGAAAAGTTTGGTCATATTTCTTCTACGTTTATTAGAGAAAACATTAAAAATAAAAACTATGATATATTAAATGGTATTATAGATGAAAAAGTATTAAAATATATACTAAAAAATAATTTATATGAGTAGAGGGTTATTATGGAACGTTGGAAAAGTTATTTAATAAATACAAAAGAAAAAAATTATAATATAGAACACTTAGATAAAATTAAAAATAATTCTAAAAAATTAGTATATTCATACGTAAAAAGATCACTTGATATATTAGAAAGTAAAAATCTTGATGATAAGCAAAAGTATTATGTAAAAGAAACTTTAAAGTGGATGGATGTTGCTAAAACAGGATCTAAAGAAGAAAGAAAAGTATGGAAAGAAAAAGGATATAATCTTCATGTGCATAACTTAGGTTCTGCACAGATATATAAGGAAAGCAAAAACTATGATAAAGTCGTATATGTGTTAATTAAAACGCATGGACTAATCGGTCAGTGCATAAGAGGAGAAGTTAAGTTTTCTGATAATAAGGAATTATACTCATTAATTGAAGATGGTTTTATTAATAAAGATGACTTAAGAGTAGTTTTAGAAGTATTAAATGAGTGTATAATTCGTGCAATAAATGATGATATTTATAATAATATAAAAGATGAAATAACCGTATTTATAAATGATGTTATAAATAATAACTTTGATACTGATTATAGTGTTAAAAATAGAATTATTAGACTTAATAATGGGTTATCAAAAGATAATAAAAAATTACTTGATACTTATTTAAATAATAAAGATATATTATTTTATTTAACTAAGTTATTTGATAAAGTGGATTTTTGGTACTATGAAATTGCTATTAGTAATTTTTCTATTGAAGAACAAATAAAGATACTTCTTATTTGTTACAATAATATTAAAGAAGAAAAACATCTTACTTTTGAAAACGTAATGAAAACAATGTATTTAGATTATAATGATAAAAAGGAAGTTAATTTATTTAAAAAAAGAATTATAGAAGAATATTTAAAAAATATAGATATAGATCATATTTTAAATAATAGGGTTGCACCTAACTTAAATATATCTTTTAAAATATCTAATAAATATGAAGATACATTAGTATTCGACTTTAAGTTTTCTAAAGTAGCTAGTAAGTTGGTAGATTTTTGTGAAACAGCAATATATAGTGATTCGCTTTATAAAAAATCAATTTATATGCTATATGATTTACTTGGCTTTAGAAAAGATAAGTATGATAGGTTTTATAACGAGATTGATTATTTAAACAGAATGAATTCTTCATTAAGCTACAAAGCCAAAATGCTTGATTATATGGTTGGTAAAAACATACTAGACGTTGGTCCAGGTGGCGGAGCTTTAATGGACTTGATTGAAAAAAAGGATAATAAGTTAAACGTATTTGGTATTGATATATCATCCAATGTAATAGAGGCACTTGAAAAGAAAAAGAAGGAAGAAAAAAGACGTTGGAATTTGGTTAAAGGGGATGCTTTAAATTTAAAAGATTACTTTAAAAAAGGTTCGCTTGATACAATTATTTATTCATCTATAATACATGAACTTTATTCATACATTCCATATAATGGTAAAAAATTTAATTTAGAAACTGTTAAGCAAGCTTTAATTTCTGCCTATGATATTTTACCAACAGGTGGTAGAATAATTATTCGTGATGGTATTAAAACAGAACCAGAAAACGAATATCGTATTATTAAGTTTAAAAATATAGATGATAATAAAATATTAGATAATTATTGTAAAGACTTTAAAGGAAGAAAAATTACTTATGAAAGATTATCTGATGTAAAGGTAAAAATGCTAGTTAATGATGCAATGGAGTTTTTATATACTTATACTTGGGGCCCTGATTCATATCCCTTGGAAGTTCAAGAACAATTTGGATATTTAACTCCAACTGAGTATAAGAACTTAATAAATGAAAACTTAAAAAATGCAAACATAATAATCTGCCATGCGTTCTTGCAAGATGGTTATGAAGAAAATTTACTTAATAAAATATCAATATATGATGAAGATATGAACGTTGTTAAATTACCAAATAGCACGTGCATTATCGTAATAGAAAAAGGAGAATAAAATGAAGGAAATAGTTAAACTTTTACAAGAAAAAAATAAAACAATCGCGACGATGGAATCATGCACTGGTGGTGCTATTTCTAATGAAATAACAAATATAGAGGGCGCTTCAGACGTATTAAAATACTCAGCAGTAACATATTCAAATGAGTTTAAAATTAAAATGGGTGTTAATAAAGATGTTATTGATAAATATTCGGTGTACAGTATAGAAACTGCAGATGAAATGAGCTTAAATATATCTAAGTTTGCTAATAGCAATTATGGTGTTGGTATAACAGGTAAACTAAATAGGGTTGATAAATATAATCCATATGGTGAAGATAACGTAGTTTTTATAAGTATTTATGATAAAGATAATGATAAGTATTATAATGAAATAGTAGAAGCTATTAAAGGTTCTAGAAAAGAAAATAAAGAATTGGTAATTGAAAAAGTTATAAAAATGCTTAACAAAATTATTAAATAGTGTATAATACTTATCACACGGAAGGTGATATTATGCTAGATAAAATAATTAATGAGTGTTTAGAAAAGTATGAAGGTGGAGAAAAGTTTTTTGATGCACTTGATTATCAAATAAGAAATAATGATGAATTACTTGATTTATTAATTAGTATTATTAATGATATAAAATATGATTACATAGTAGTAAGTGGTCACTTTGGTAGTGTATTTAAAACATATTGTAAAAATACTAATAAATTAGATTATACCAGCATAATAAAAGTTAGTGGTGGTTTAAGAAAAGAAAAAGAAGTAGAAGACTTTTATAAACATTATGATATAAAGAATAAAAAAATAATATTTTTAGATGATACTTATTTTTCAGGGACAACAAAAAATAAAATAGTTGATTGTTTAAAATGCAACAATTCTAACTATATTGGAACATATGTAATATATGATGGCAGTAAAATAAAAAGTGATGATGTAACGAGTATGTATAGGTATTATGATCATTTTAGTTAAGGGGTGATTATATGAAAATAAAAAGTTTTAAAATCTTTTGTAATAATAATGATAAATCTTACGAGGTAAGAAAAACATTACATGATAAATTAATTAATAATGATTTTAAGTATAAAGAAAAAGATTATGATTTAGCAATTGCAATTGGTGGGGATGGTTCATTTTTAAGAATGGTTAAGGAAAATAACTTTGATAGTAATATAATGTACGTTGGGGTTAATGCAGGAACATTAGGTTTCGCTCAAGAAGTATCTGTTGATGAAATAGATGATTTTATAGAAGAATTAAAAATGGATGATTACAAAGTAGAAAAGATAGGAATATTAGAAAATAAAATATTAACTGATAATAAAGAAGAAAGTTTTTATGCACTTAATGAAATAGTTATAAGGGATAAAGATTTAAAAACAGTTAATTTAGACGTTAGTTTAGATGGACTTTATATAGAAAGATTCATAGGAGATGGTATGCTTATTTCAACGCCATTTGGTTCTACCGCATATAATTTAAGTGCAGGAGGAAGTATTATTTATAATACTTTTCATGCCATTCAATTAACCCCAATCGCTCCAATTAATAATAAGTCATATAAAACGTTATCAAATTCAGTTATACTACCAGAAGGTATGCATATAACTTTAAAACCAACTGAAAAAAATACTGATATATTAGTTCAAATAGATGGTGAAAATAAATACTATTGTGATGCAGTATTAGTTGATTCGGTGCTAAATAAAAAAAGGATTAACTGTTTAAGAAGAAAAGATTATAACTTTTCTAAAAAGATTAATGAGAAATTTTTAGGCTAGCTATTAGCTAGCTATTTTCTTATAATTATGTTATAATCAAATTATAAATAAGAGGTGTAAAATGGACGGAAAAGAATATAATAGTGAAGAAGAATTTTTAAAGGATTATGATTCTTCTGTATTTGAAAAATTGTCTATGACAGCAGATATACTTATTATGAGTGTATCAAGTGAAGAAACTGGTAACTATAGAAAACTTACTGAAAAAAAGTTTAGCATCCTACTAGTTAAAAGAGATAATTACCCATTTAAAGATAAATGGTGCTTGCCGGGTGGCTTTATTGGAATTGACGAAACGCTTGACGATGCTGCCAAAAGAATATTAAAAAATGAAACCAATTTAAAAAATATTTATATAGAACAGCTATATACTTTTAGTGACGTAAAAAGAGATCCTAGAATGAGGGTTGTATCAACATCTTATATGGCATTAGTTGATAAAAACAGATTAAATGATAAATTATCTAAAAATGCTAGTTGGTTTAACGTATTCATGATAGAAGATGAAAAATCATATCATGTTACATTAGATAATGGAAGTGAAGAAATAAAGTTTGTTGTTACTAAAACTCTAAGAGACTTAACTACAGATAGATATGATTTTAAAATTGCAAAAAATGATAAATTAGCATTTGATCATCCGCTTGTTATCATAAGTGGTCTTGAAAGATTAAAAAATAAAATAGAATACACTGATATAGTATTTAATATGATGCCAGAGTATTTTACATTAGGTGAATTACAACAAGTATATGAAGTAATACTAAATAAAAAATTACTTGATCCTGCATTTAGAAGAATAATTGCAAACAAAGTAGAAAAAACAAGCAAGATGAAAACAGGTGGTGGTCATAGACCATCAGCATTATTTAAATACAAGAGGAAAAGCAATGAATAATGAATCTTGGGAAATTATAAATGAACTTAAAGAAGAAAGAATTAAAAAAAATATAACCATGAATCAATTAGCTAAACAAATTGGTATTTCACATACTACAATTTCTAGAATAGAAAAAGGGGAAATGACCCCAACACTTGATATGATTTTATTGTATGCTAATGCCCTTGGTTATGATTTAAAATTAGAAAAATCTTTCGTTGATAGTAATAAAATAAGTACTAATAGTAAAAAAAGTGTATTTTAAAGATACACTTTTTTGTTATAAATTTTTAGTAATTATTTTAATTAACTCTTTAGTTGCAAAGGTAGGTAAGTTAACTTTTGAATAGGCTAGTCCTAAATGCCTTTTTGGTATTTTTTCTATTATATTGAGTTTATGAAGCTTATTTCTGTCTTCATTTAATATAAACCTATCTGTTAAATAACCTATACCGAATCCAATTCTTGTAAATTCATACACAAGGGAGTATCCGGCAAGAGTCATATTTGGTTTTAAATTGACGTTATTATCTTTACAAACGTTATTTAAAAAAGTTCCAGTATTTGAATTTTTAGATTGTAAAAGTAATGGATAATTTTCTAATTCTTTTAATGAAATATTCTTATTAATTAAATCTTTGAAATTATCATTTACGTAAAATCCATCTTGAACCTCTATAAGTTCTATTATTTTGATGTTAGAAGATGAATCAAATGGCAAGTTTAGTACTACTAAGTCAACCAATCCATTTTTAAGTTTATCAAATAATTTAAATGTCATATCAGTATATATTTCAACTTTTATTTTTGTATATTTTTTATGAAACTCATCTAAGTATGGCGCTAAAAAATACCTAGTTATGGTAGATGATGCTCCAATTCTAATAGTGCCAACCTCTAAATTCATTAAATCATTAAATTTATGTTCTGCGTTATTAATATACTCTATAGCAGTAGAAATATAATTATAAAACTCTTTACCTTCTTCAGTTAGTACAACACCTTTTTTAGTTCTATTAAATAATTTACCTCCTAGGTTATTTTCTAAGTTCTTGATGGCCTTGCTAACAGCAGGCTGTGATATATAAAGCTCTTCCGCTGCCTTAGTAATATTTTTATGTTTTGCAACGGTATAAAAGATTCTATACAATTCAAAATTAATATTCATAATATAACCTCCAGTTATGCATAACATAATTAATATGTATTTTATTTATATCATAAATAATAGTAAAATACAAGTAAGAGGTGATGAAAATGGGAAAGATAATTAATTTAGAGGAACTAGATAAAGCAGTAAAAAA
>CADBMO010000084.1 GCA_902795755.1 uncultured Erysipelotrichaceae bacterium
AGATAGTTTTATAGATGGGCTTCAAAATATAACCAACATAGAAATAAATAATAAAGAAGGATATAAAGAGATAAAACTTACTTTAGATGGTAGTAAAGAGGCTATAATAAAATTGGACTCTAGAGGAAGAATCATTGGGTATATTAATAATAATATAAAAGAATGTGGAAATTATTTCTTAAGTCACAATAAAATCCTACATGAATTAAGTTTACCAAAATTAGAAAAATGTGGAGATTACTTCCTGACTTATAATAGGTCAATGCAAGAATTAAGTTTACCAAAATTGGAAAAATGTGGACATGCCTTCCTAAGTTATAATAAAGGAATGCAAATATTAAGCTTGCCAAACCTTAATGAATATTATTATTATGGCTTTAATATTCACCAACTAAGTGTTATATTAGATATTAATACTAAAAAGCATTTTGAGGATAATGAATTGAAAAAAAGGAGTTTAAAATGATTAAGTTAACAATAATACAATGTGATGAGTATGCTAATTATAAGCTTATTGATAAAGATGGTAATAAATATGATTTGAATATAAATTTTATGGGTATTGAAAAACCAAAAGTAGGTACAGAAATTTATATTCATGAATCTGTTATTGATGAAAATGTATCATTAAACTATGGATTAGTAGATCAAGAAAATAAACCTAAAGATGATGAATTAATAGTTATATCATACGAAGGTAAACAATTATATTTACAAAGATTTTATGGCTAATTATTTTAATTGGTCTTTTTTTATGATAGTATATTTATAAGGACTGATTATATGAAAATAAATGATAAAGAAATAGATATTAACGAACTTACTAAAGAAGTATATGATGATAAATCTATGCTTAAGATGAGGGGTAATGGTATTTATTTAAGTGATAATGATATAGATGTATTAAATAGATATGGTATTGATTATAATAGATATAACTCATTAGACAGTTTAATATTTGATATAGAAGAAATACTTAATGAAGAAACTGATTTAGATGATTTAGAAGAGATATCTAGTAAGTTATCTGAATTAAATTATTACAATAATACAAATAAGTAGGTGATATTATGAAATTGTTAAATATAATTGGGGAAGAAGTAAAAATAGAGATAGTTAATAATGAAGATGAAGCCAACTTCATAACTCATAGTGGTACTTTTCATGCAGATGAAGTTATGGCAACCGTGTTTTTATTAAATAAATTTGGTAATATTAAATTATTTAGAACTAATAATCCTCAAAATGATAAGGCTTTTATATATGATGTTGGTTTTGGAAAGTTTGATCACCATGGTATAGATTTTGATAAAACAAGAAAAAATGGTATTAAATATGCTTCTTGTGGCCTTGTATGGAGTACTTTTGGTAACGATATTGTTAGCAAATTAGGAGTTGAAGATATTGATGAAATATCTAATACAATCGAAAGAAATCTTGTTATGGATATCGATAGAGATGATAATGGTCAAGCTTTAAAAAATGATCCTGAAGTTAAAATTCAAGGGATACCTAATTTGATTGCGAACTTTAATCCTTCTTGGATGGAAAGTGGAACTGAATCTAAATGCTTCTTAGAGGCATTATCATTTGCAAATACTATTTTTAATAACTTAATAAAAAATATAGTTGCGAAAGAAGAGGCAAAAGAATTAGTTGAAAAAGCAATTAATGAAAGTAAGGATGGGATTCTTATACTAGATAGTTATATGCCATGGAAGGAACTAGTATTATCTTCTAAAAATGAGAAAGCCAAAGACATATTATATGCAGTATTTCCTTCAAAAAGAGGGGGGTATAACGTTGTGGCAACTCCGGTTGTTAAAGATAGCTTTGATGTAAAAAAACCTTTTCCAAGTATATGGGCAGGTAAAGAAAATAAAGAATTACAAGATTTAAGTGGTGTTAAGACGATCACGTTTTGTCATAAGAATTTATTTATATGTGCGTGCAAAACTTATGATGATGCGATAGAAATTGCTAAAATAGCGGTTAATAATAATGAGTAAAAAAGTTAATTATAGAGAAATACTTCCTAAACCCATATTAAAACTAAATGTAATTAAGTTTGATGATGGAAGTATTACTACTTTTACTAATCAAGATTTATATTTTGATACCTTAAGAAAAAGGAAAGATATAACAGATTATTATAGTATGCATTATTATGATACTTTTGCAGGTCAAAATGAAGTCATATCAGTAAGAAGAAAAGGTAGTAATACGTATTTTACAATTAATTCAAAAAATACATATTTAGTTTATCAACCATTACAAAGCACGCACAAGAAAATTGCAATATGGATTGAGGAAGAAGGAAATTATTATTTAGATGAGTATTATGAGATATTAAAGAAAAATAATATAATAGTAAATTCTTATCAAGATAGTGATAGTTTAGTAAAAAAAATAAAAAATAAATTTAAAAGCAAGAAAAGGTAGTTTACATGTTTTCTTGCTTTTATTTGCAAAAAAAACATATATTTGTTATAATACATAACGCATTATGATTAATGCGATAGTTAGGAGATTTTAATATGATTATTAAAGACGCTGAACTCTCTAACGTTGCGGTTAGAAGAAGTCAGTATCCAAATGATGGTAAACCAGAATTTTTATTATTAGGTAGAAGTAACGTAGGTAAATCAACATTTACAAATTGTATTATGGAAAGACGTAATTTAGCACGCACTTCTAGTAAACCTGGTAAAACTGAGACAATTAATTTCTATAAAGTAAATGATGCATTTTATTTAGTAGATGTACCAGGATATGGTTATGCATCAGGCGGTAAAACAGCGCAAAAGAAATTTGGAATGATGATAGAAGATTATCTATCTGGAAGAGAAGAATTAAAAGAAGTATTTATGCTTATTGATTTTAGGCATAAGCCTACTGAGGATGACCTTTTAATGTATAACTTTTTGAAGTTTCATGATGTTAAAGTAAACTTAATTGCAACAAAAGTTGATAAAGTAGGATCATCTTCAAGAGAAAAGTATAAAAAACAAATACTTGATACCATAGACTTAGCAATTGATGATGAATTAATATTATTCTCATCAAAAACTAAACTAGGTAAAAAAGACGTTCAAAATAAGATTGAAAAGATAGTTTATGGAGAGGTTGCTGCATAAACTTCTTTTTGTTAGTAGGTGATGTTATGATAAAAAAAGAGCTTAAAGATGACTTGGATACTTTCTTTAAATATTATGAAGAAAAACATATTTATCCGTATTATTCATGTTCAAAAGAAGATATTAACAAGTTTGTAGATGAATATCTTTCTAAGAATAATGTGGAGGACAAGTATGGTTTTGCACATTTATTAAAGATAATTATGAAGAAATTAAGTGCAAAAAAAGATGAACATATGCTTATGGAATATGGAAGTGGGCATCAGCTACCAATAATAACACAATATATTGATGATGAGTTAGTAATAATAGATGCATCTGATAAATATAAAGATTTAATAGGGGGAAAAGTTAAAAAGTTAAATAATGTTTTAGTAAAAAAACTGTTTGATGAAATTGAAGAAATAGTTAATTATTCAGTATTAAATAAACTATTTGTTGAAATACCAACTTATGTAACCGGTAATCCTCATAGAATACGTACGTTACCATCTATTTCTAACGATTGCAATGAATTTATATATGAAATTGAAAAGGATAATAAATTACTATTTGCTTCAATAAATGAATCTGAAGTATTTGACAATAAATTATTTGTGGATAATTACTCATATGAATTAATAGAAGATACTATTATTTTTCATTATAATAGTTGTCATAAAGAGTATGATAATCAAATGATCGATAAAGTTAAAGAATTAAAGATAATAATAGAAAGTAATGACATTAATAACTTTATTTTAGATTTAAGGTTTAATTATGGTGGAAATAGTACCATTATTGAACCATTAATTAAGTACTTAAAAAGTATCAATATTAATAAATACGTATTTATAAATGGAAGTACTTTTTCTTCTGGAATATTTGCTGCGATGGATATGAAAAACATTAATGCTGTATTGATAGGAGAAGAACCGGGGGATTTATTAAATTCATTTGGAAATATAACTTATGAAACGTTACCATTTTCAAAGTATAGAGTAACTTTTTCCACACGCTATTACATACTAAATAATAATGACTTTGTTGTTTTAAAAACAAAGGAAGATATAGATAATAATAAAGAAATAATAGAAAAAACACTAATTTTAAGACCAGATTATGAAGTAAAAACTAAATATGATGATATAATAAATAAAAGAGATCCATTTATGAATCAATTTAAATGGATAAGAAAAGAAGGTGTTCATAATGAAATTACCAACAATTGCGTTAGTAGGAAGACCAAACGTAGGTAAATCAACAATTTTTAATAGGCTAGTAGGTAAAAAGCAAGCTATTATAGAGGATACTCCAGGTGTTACAAGAGATAGAATATATGGTACTGGTAGTTATTATGATTATAAGTTTAATGTTATAGATACTGGTGGTATAGATTTATCTGAGGAATTATTTAATAAAGAAATAAAGATTCAAGCAGAAATAGCAATAGATGAAGCTGATGTTGTAGTATTTATTGTTGATGGTAAAGAAGGTATTACTGCAAATGACTTAGCAGTAAGAGATATACTTAGAAAAAGTAATAAAAAAGTTGTTGTAGCAATTAACAAGGTTGATAATAAAAAAACAAATGATAATATCTATGATTTTTATGAACTAGGATTTGATTATTACATACCTGTTTCTGGATCACATAATATAGGTATAGATGATTTAATGGATGAAGTAACTAAAGATTTTGATAAAAAGCAAGATGATGATTATGAAGCTGGAGTTGTTAAATTTTGCGTTATAGGTCGTCCAAATGTAGGTAAATCAAGTTTAGTTAATGCAATTTTAAATGAAGAAAGAGTAGTTGTATCAAGCGTTGCGGGTACAACTCGTGATAGTATTGATACACCTTTTACTTATGAAAAAGAACCATATGTAGTAATAGATACTGCCGGTATGAAAAAAAAGGGTAAAATATATGAACAGATTGAAAAATATAGTTTACTTAGAAGTATGAAAGCTATTGATAGATCTGATGTTTGTTTAGTTGTTATAAATGCTGACGAGGGTATTATAGAACATGATAAGCATATTGCTAGCTATGCATTAGAAGCGGGAAAAGCGTTAGTACTAGTTGTAAACAAATGGGATTTGGTAGACGATAAAGACTTGGGTATTAAAGAATTTACTAAAAAAGTTAGGGCAGAGTTTCAGTTTTTAAGCTATGTACCAATAGTATTTTTATCTGCTAAAACAAAAAAGAGAATTCATACGTTGATGCCTGAAGTAAAAAAAGTGTATGAAAACGCTCATAGACAAATAACTACAAGCATATTAAATGATGTAATAGTAGATGCTGTGGCACTTCAATCACCACCTTCTTATAAGGGTAGAAGGCTTAAAATATATTTTGCATCTCAAACTGATACTGCACCACCTAAAATAACTTTTCATGTTAATAATAAAGGATTAATACATTTTTCATATGAAAGATATTTGGAAAATAAAATAAGAGAAAATTTTGATTTTGAGGGAGTTCCAATAGTATTCCAGTTTAAAAACAGAAATGAGTAGTTATGAAGGAAGTAGTAATAAAAAAGATAAACGGGAAATATAAAATACCAAGATTTATAAGGTTTAAAGCGAAAAAAGATACGATATTCAAAGTGGAACGCCAGGAAAAGATGTCTAACAAAGAAGATATACAAGTATCATTATTAGTTGAAGCTTTGAACATTAAAGATAAAAGAAAAAGGTTAGAATTTGTTTATGATAAGTCATGTGAGTTATTAGATAATGACTTTTATGGATGTAATTTATGTGAGTTTAAGAATAATAGATGTATGCATGATAGGATACATGCTAAGAGTATGGATGGATGTTGCAGGTCTAATGATGATAAAAAAAAGTGTCCATATATTAAAAATCATAGATGTACAATTAAGTGTCTTGCATGTAAGTTTCATATATGCTATTTATTAAGAAAAAAAGGTTATAAATATAGAGTGAATGATATATATCTTTTAAAATATTTATATAACTGGAAACAAAAAATAATTATATATAATGACTTTTTTATGACTAAGGAAGAAGTGCTTAAAGACGTATATAGAAATAGTATTATATACTGGGCATTATTTAGTAAAAATAAAAAATTTATAGATAATAATAACAAAACTACCATTTAGGCATATATTATCGTAGGAGATGATAATGTGGGCTTAAGTGATAGTTTTTTTAATAAAGTTGAAAAAAAGACTAACGTTAATAAAGATACCATCTTGGATTTAGCATCAAGATTAAAAAATGGTAACATGAAAAACGAGGATACTTTAAGAAGTATTATTAATGATTTATCAAATATAACTGGAAAACCAGTAAGTAAGGAACAATCTGATAAAATAATAAGTACAATATTAAATGATAACGTACCTAAAAACATTGAAAATATGATTGATTAATGATACCATAATAATAGTAGGAGGAAATATGAAATGTGGTAATTGTGGACAAAATATTACAAATGATGATGCATTTTGTCCTAATTGTGGTTCTAAACTAGTAAGAAATGAAACAAATAATACAAACAAAACTTTTGGTATAGGTAAAGCTTTTTTAATAAGCTTTATTACGGCAATATTAGTTTTTTTAATACCTGTTATTGTTAATATAATATGTGGTATTGGCAATGTCACATTAAATGAAACGTTTAAAATATTTCTAAGTATTATTCAATTTATATGCCCAATATTAACATTATTTATAATGCCAATAGTTTTATATGTAACAAAAAGCCAAAAGAATACATAAGTATTCTTTTTTTGTGATATAATAATTCTCGTGGTGATTTGTTATGAAAAAAATGTCTTTTAAAAAGATTTCGTTAATTATAATACTAATAATATTAGTTATTTTAAGTAGTATTAGTATTTATGAAAAATTGACCATTAATAAAAAATACTATATTAATGAAAAAAATCTACAAATTCC
Source organism: uncultured Erysipelotrichaceae bacterium (assembly GCA_902795755.1). Classification (GTDB taxonomy): domain Bacteria; phylum Bacillota_I; class Bacilli_A; order RF39; family UBA660; genus Aphodocola. The sequence goes on from CADBMO010000084.1 coordinate 7,059, forward strand.
AGTTTTTGTATATCATCATATAGTGGAAGATGAAAAAATGGTTAACGAAGATTGGATGGAAACTCCTTTTGATACTTTTAAAAAACAAATAAATGGGTTAATAAAACTAGGATATAGACCAATCAGCTATAAAGATTTAATAGATTATAAAAATGGTAAGAAAAAGATATATAAAAAAAGTTTTTTGATTACTTTTGATGATGGTTATACTGATGTATATAAATATGCATTTAAATATGCTAGGGAAAAGAATATACCAATGACGACTTTCTTAATTAATGATAAAGTTGGAGAACCGGGTTATTATACTTGGGAAGAAGCAAAAGAAATGCATGATAGTGGTATCATGGGTGTATATTCTCA
>CADBMO010000085.1 GCA_902795755.1 uncultured Erysipelotrichaceae bacterium
CGGGTATGGCGAAATTGGCAGACGCGCTAGACTTAGGATCTAGTGGAGTAATCCGTGGGGGTTCAAGTCCCTTTACCCGCACCAATATGTATGAAAAGAGCGAAAGCTCTTTTTTTCTTGCTAGAACCAGACCGTCCATATTGGTTTTTAAAAATAATTACTTAACAGCATAAAACGACAAATAATTCTTTATTAGCTTGATATTATAATTCGTAAAAAAAGGAAAACAGCGAAATAAAAATATGATATTTAGTATAAAACAAGATGATATTGAAAAAATATATACTAAAATATATGAATATGAAAACTAATATTTTATTTTAAAATATTGTGTGATATAATAAATGCCATTAAAAGAGGTGTTAGTATGAATACTTTATTAGATGTACAAAATAAACTTTATGAGTTATATGCTGCTGCTAGAGAAAAATATCCATTTGATGAAGAGGAGGAGTGGGAAGCTTTTAATATCTATGATGAAGACATGGAAGAACCTCCAGAAGTTAATGATAGATTAGTATATATATATAATGAGATATTAAGAGAAAATGATGATGACTTAATTTGTTTAGTAGCGGTATACTATCTAACTTTTTTAATGCAAGACATATCTAATATGGAAATAGTATCTGAATTATGTAACATTGAAAGTGACTATTATGATGATATAATGGATAGCATGAAAAATGACAGTAAAGAAGAGTTTTTAAACAAAATTAGAAATCCAATTTTAGATGAAGACTATTTAATGGATATGTTAAGTGTTATGATGTATCATGACTTTTTAGAGTTTGATGAAGATACTGAAATAGAGTACCGCGAGGATTATGATGAGTGGGAAGACCTAGAAAAAGCTCTTACTAATAGTTCTATTTTTAAAGATATTTTTGAAAAGTTTCACCCTAATATAAAGGCTGAAGAAAAAGAGTATAAAAAGTATAAAACTCAATGCTATAACGTAGAAAGATTACTAAAACTAGTACCAAAAAGTACTGAGGAGTTTATAACTATTTTTATGCAAGCTAAAAAGTTACTTATAACAAATGATTGTGCCATGTTTTTTTTAGAAGATTGGCTTGATAAGATAAAAGAACAAAACCCTGAATTATTAAAAAGGATAATGATTATAATTCTAAGATATTATTTTGTTGAAGAATATGTAAAAGCACCTTATTTAGGATATGAAGCTGAAGATAAGATAGCAGAATGTATAGAATATATTACTGATTTACCATATTATGCTGATATCATAGATGAATTTGTAAATTTTGATATAGTAGAATTTAGTAAAGATATTGCAAAGGTTCCAAAATCTGATTTAAACGTATTTGAAGATTTGATAAACATAGAAAATACAAAAACATATGGTACTAGTGGTACTTGGAAAAAATATCCCGAAAAGAATCAACATCATTTTGATCATATAAGTGATTTTGAAAAACGTGCTTATAGTTGGACTGATATTTTAGGAAGTGTTGTTCATAACCCAGATAAGAAACAATATGCATATGCATATTTTACTAAAGATAAAGATGGTAATATGACTATCCCAAGAATTTTATTTATATATAATTATGAAACTAACGAATTAAGTGAAGTATTAGGAAGAGATGAAAATGGTAATCTTGAATTAGAGTTAGTTGATATATTAGAAGATAAGTTAAAAGAACTTGATTTGTTAAAAGGTAATGAGTTAGTAATAAATAATTTAAAATATTTAAATTTAATATCAACCAAGGTAAAAGCTAATATACCTTTAGATAATGAAGAAATAGATTTTCTTTATGAGATAACTAAAAAACACCAAATAGATTTTGATTGTAATATTAATAGGCATCATTTTAGGCCTACTTATTTAACAGATTTAGGGAAAAAATCTGGTGATAAAAAGAATTTAGCAAAGTATTTTAATTGTACAGAGGATCAAGTTGTTTTACCAGATAAAGATGGTGATTATAACTATAATCAAAACATGGTGGTAACTACTTCATTATGGCATAGTGGTACTACTTGTAAATATCCAAAACTTAAAGCAATTTTAGGATGTCTTATGGCAACTACTTTAAATGATGCTAATAGTTTAGACAATTTAGAAGTGATTGGTGGAGATGTTTTTTGTGAATCACTTAAAAGTTCTAGGCATTTAGAGAAGTTAACTAGAATTGGTGGTCTTGCAGATTTTTCTGGTATGACGGATGTTACTCATTTTAATTCTAATTTAGTTATAGAACGCCATGCTAGATTTAAAGATGGTAATGAGCCTAAGAATATAAAGATACTTAATAAGGATTAATAAAGAGCATTATAGATGCTCTTTTTTGTGTAAAGTAGGAAGTAAAATTAAATATATTGCTAATAATTATGATAAAATAGTAATAGATATAATAAGGAAGTGATTTTGTGATAGTTGCAGAAATATCAAAATGGTTAATGTTAGCATTAATAATTATTGTAGTTGTATTTATTATAAAAGCAGGTGCTAAAATAATTAATATAATAATAACTGCATTGTTATTGGCGTTTGTATGGTTTTCATTTTTTACTGAAATAGGTGCGGCAAGACTAAACCTTGCGTTAAAAGGGCATCCAATAGTTGCATATACAACTAAATTAGAAAAGGATGAAAAAAAATCGACTGGTGAAACATCATATTATAAAATTAATGATGAAGTAATTAGTAATGGAAAAAAGATAGAATACACATCTTGTAATACTTTTTGGTTTATAAGAATTCCTAATATAGAGGTTGAATAATGGATTATTACAGTATAGAAAATCCATTAAATGATGATGTTTTAAAAAATATAATAATTAGATATAAAGATAAATCAGATGTGTACAGTATAATAACAAAAATGAATAGCGATAAAAAAGTTCATCGTGAGAAGTATGTCAAAGTTGCAAGGGATAGAATATATAAAATTATTTATAGTGAATGGCGTGATGGAGTATTAAATCCTAATCCTATTAGAATTAATACAATTAATCCAGACGATCTAGAAAAGTTACAGTCTTTGCTCTTAAGTAAACCTACAATCGAAACAGAAGAAGAGTATGATGCTTTTGTTAATAATAATCCTCTTATAGAAAAATATGCATGGAGCAAGCACGGCAATAATACTGCTTGGACTCATATAAACTCAAATAATATTTATACTGGTCAAAATATGGATTGGGTAACAGAACATAAATTATATATTAATACGGATGGAGTAGAAGATTGTGTTGTTGAAATGTTTGTTTTGGAATGTATAAAAAAAGGGTTACCATATTATGTAAAGTATTCACCAAATATTTCACGAGATGATATGATTGTTATATATTCTGATGGTGAACACTTAAATGATTATATTAAAATATTAGATACTATATTTAAAGATAATCCGTGGCTAGCACCTCATATGTGTGAGCCCCCAGTGCTAACTGGTAAGATAGGTGATTATATAGGTTATGGATCAGAACCAACTACAAAGGGTGAGTCATATCATCAAAAAAGAGCACGCATTATTGAAGATGCTTTAAAAGATAATTTATATATGTGGTATTTAAAATATATGGATATATTTGACTATGTATTAAAAGAGGCAATAGAAGATGCATGTAAGGACATAAATGAAGAGGATTTAAATGGGATAATAAACCAGATAAAATTGGGCCTTGTAAATTATGATTTGGATAAAAAAGTACCTGGAAGATTTGATTATAATTCTGGTAATAAAACTATAACCATATATACTGATATGATAGAAAATA
>CADBMO010000086.1 GCA_902795755.1 uncultured Erysipelotrichaceae bacterium
GCTTTGATCCAGTCATTTTTTAAAGCCTGTGATGTGGAATCAGATGATAACCCCTGATATTAACGCCCCAAACGACACACCTGTGGCTTAGATAACAAGTAATACCTAGCAAGGAACTGTAATTGTTCCCGTGATACGTACTTGTTATTTATATTTTATAATATAATAGATTTATGTCAATATGTTTGTGAAAAAACACTTTATATGATTATGTTATAATTGTAACATCACATACTTTTTTTTATTGAACTTTTATCATCAACAAATACTTTCTCTTCTGGATTATAAATGTTTTTTATAAATGCCTTAATAAAATTCATTAAATCATAACTATACCATTTTGTAACATACATATCTATTTCATTATTTTCTGCCTTTACGATTATATCATCCATTTCTTGAAATGCTTTTTCTAATTCTTCATCAGTTATTAATCCATTGTTTTTTGCTTCTTCAATAAACTGTAAAAAGAAATTATTTTGATATTCATCAAGATCATATAAATTAATAATTTCTTTTTGCTTTTTAGATATTTCTTTCTTTATATTATTTATCTCATTAGTTGCATTAAATATATCATTTAATTGTCCTTTATGATAACTATCCAATTCTAATAATGATTCAAAATCATTAATGTATTCTTTAGCTGAGTCAATATCTCTATTGCAATCTTTAATACCATTTATTGTTTCCACTAGTTTTCTTTTTAATGGTTCTCTTCTTTTAGGTCTTATTTCAATCTTAAGTCTCTTTTTTAAATGTTTTTCTCTTTCTTGTAATTCATTAAGCATTAATAATGCTTTTTCTAATCTTTTCTTTTCAGAATTATATCTATAATTTTTTTCGTTTAATTCATCATAATTAAAAGTATTTTTTTTAAAAAGAATAATGTGTCTTGATGGCATGTTATCAAATATTTTTATATCAACTTCTTGTAATTCTTCTTGTTTTTCTGTATAAGGTTTTAATTTTTCATTTAATTCATCAATTACTTTTCTTATTTCATCATTATGTTCATTTTTATTTTTTACAAATTCATCATATAGTTTTTTAAAAAAATTAAATAAAAAAGTGTCCCTGTCTTGTATATATTGTTCAAGATAATCAATATATGTATAATCTTTACTGCTACTATAATCATAATTGTTATTATTATTTTTTGAATTTTTGGAATTGTTTTTTGATCTTTGATTTCTTTTTTGTCTTTCAGCTTCTGCCATTCCTAACAATATAAAAGCGCCTGCACTCATGATATCACCTCTTTATTATTTATATAAATATTATATTATATTTTTTGAGTTTTAAAAATAATATGATTATCATATGTAAATTAATTTGTAAACGAATTGTTTGCATCAAATGGTGATTTATGCTACAATAACCACCAATTAATTATGGGGTGATTACAGTGAAAAAACAAGTTAGTGATGGTGTGTTAGACATTGTAAAAAGTCATATAATGCCAAATAAAAAAATAGAAATGGATGATAAGTACATACGTTTTGCAAATTGTTATACGTATGCATTAAATATGGATATACCAACAGATACTAACATTGGTGATATAAGTTGGCAGTATAACTCAAATTATAATTATAAAGATTTTGAGAGGTTATTTATTGATGATTGTAATACCCTTGATATTAGTGTTAAAAAAGTTGAGCCAGATTGTAATTTATTAAATGAAAATGAATGGTTAGTTGTATTATATGGTACTGATTATTATATTAAAAACAAATGCAAAACTAGTGACTTTCATTTAATAAAGAAAAATTATAGTGAAAAGTGGAGTGGTAAATATTTACATGAAATGCCTCATTATAAGGATGATAACAATGATACTTTAGATAATGTAAAGGATGCTTTATTCGCTATTTTAGATGATGAAGAAAATGTGGTATTATATAATTATATAGGAACTTATAAGCTTATTAAAAAGTGGTGATGGTATGAAAAAATACAAATTATATAATCGTGATTTACAAAAAGATTATTATGCTAGATATGATTACATTAAAATTCATAAACTAAACGTAGATTTACAAGCTACTAAAATAGTTATTGAATCCGATAGTGACGTAGATTTAGAAAATAAAATAGTTGATTTTGTAAATAAGATGAAAGAAATTGCACAAGAAAA
>CADBMO010000087.1 GCA_902795755.1 uncultured Erysipelotrichaceae bacterium
AAATCATAATTATTAAATGGTAATAACTTCATATTATCATCTCCTCATATATAATATTACACTATTTTTTTAACATATTCAAGTTATATGTTAAATTTTTAATATTTTTTTAACATATTTTTAAAAAATGTTAAATGTCACTTCTCAAATTAATTAAGTTATATGGTATATATATAAATATATATACCACAATGATTTGCATTATTTTTATCTTTTTGTTATCTTGTATTTGTTAATTACATCAAATTCGTGTTCGATGACTATGAACAGCGTGCCATTTTAAAAACAAAGGATTTAGATAACTTATTCTAAATCTTTTTTATTATATATACAAATTAATTAACATATGGTAATATAAAACTATATAAAAGGAGTTGATGTCATGCCTTGTTTAGCCATTCATTTAGCAGTCGCAAAAAAGTATTTAGAAAAACATAATGATGAAAATAAAGAAGAGTTTATAGCAGGAACAATTGCACCTGATATAAACTATCCTAATATAAACAAGTATATAAATGGTGTATCTGATGATAAAAACAGTCACCACTTTGGTTTAAATTATAAAACGGATAATATTATTGAATATATGAAGAAAAAAGTGGATTTTAATTTATTTTTTAATCAAAATGATATTAATACTTCTTTTTTAAGAGCATACTTTCTACATTTATTGTGTGATTATTATTTTTTTGGCGAATATATATCAGATGAAAAACTATCTAATTTATCTTTTGATGAAGCTGTTAAAATTGGATATAATGATTATGATTTAATAACACCAAAATTAATTTCAAAATACAATCTTATAATTCCAGATCAAATTAAAAGTATCATTTCTAGAAAAGGTATAGGGGAAATAAAAATATTAAAAGAAGATACTGTAGATGAATTTATTGATAATATGTCAAAAATAGATTTATTTAAAGCGAAACAAGAAGTAATAAAGCCTAATTTTAATAAAAAATAACAAAAAGTTGGATACTCCAACTTTTTTAATGTATATTATATTATCTTTGATATTATTTTAGTAAATCTCTAAAATTATTAATTATTAAATCAGGTTTTAATTTTAAAATAGAATTATTTATGGTTTCATCATATGAAATTAAGCATGTAATGCAACTTGCACTCTTTCCCATTAAAATATCAAACTTAGTATCACCTATTACTAGAGTCTCATTTTTATTACAACCTTTTTCTTCCATAATAATTTCAACCATATCAGGGCTTGGTTTTTTGTTTTCTACATCACTTTCACATATTACTCTAGTAAATATAGTGTCGATACCTAAATACTTTAATAATGGCTCAACAGTATTTCTACCCCTGTTACTTGCTAATGTTAATATATACCCATCTTCTTTTAGTTTTGATAGTGTTTCTTTAACACCGTCATATAAATTTATATCAGACATATCTTCAAGAAATATATCTGCATAATATTTTTTTATTTCTGGTAATTGTTCATCTGTTGCACCTAAATGTTTCATTGCATCAACTAATACTGCGCCATTATATTTTTGAACATCTTCTTTAGTTAATTTTTTTAAATTAAACTTTTCTATACATTTTAATACACAATTTACAATATGTGGCACCGTATTTGCAAGTGTGCCATCAAAATCAAAAACTAGTAGTTTAATATTATTATTCACTTTGACCTCCAATTAAATATATTACTATTATATCACAATGATTTGTATTATTTCTATCTTTGTGCCATTTTAAAAACAAAGGATTTAGAAAACTCTAAATCCTTTTTTATAACTCAAAATAGTTTAGCTATTATTTTTCCCATCGTTATAAATTCTGCGATAGTTTTGTTCTGCTACAATACCTTTTAAAGCTCTTGCTTTATGATCAGCATTAACACCTATAATAATGAATGGTAATGTGAGTATGATGACTATAGCGTAATCAAATAAACTTAGTCCATGTATAAAGTATTCACCTAATATAAATGTACTTACAAAGGAAATTAATAATACTTCTATAATTAATGCTATTCCACATATAATTTGAGTTTTATTAGCTTTTTGCAAAGCTTTAGACTCTTTTGTATTTAAATCTTTTGTTGAAAAACTTAGTTTTCTATATTCCAATTTTTCTACTAAGGATTCAAAATTAGGATCATCACTAATTGGTAACACATTATAAATAAACCAGTTTTTATAATCAGCAAATTTCTTTGCCGATATTTTATTAATCGATATAATGCCTATAATCAACAAAATAATAAGTGATGGTATGAAAATAAATAATGCTGTGTACTTGTTATAAAACTTAGACATATAAATTGGCTCATCATTACTATTTAAATATATATTAATACATTCCTTATGTTTTAAATTAAGATTTGAAATCCATGATGCCTCTGAGATTGGATAATGATTAATTCCCATATAAATATAATCTATCATTCCTGTCTTATTGTTAATATATCCATCAACTACTTCATTATATTTTATATTTCCAGGATTATTTAGTTTTTCATATCGTTTATTAATTATGAATATACCTGCAAATAGTGTAATAATAAGTACAATCCAAAGTAATAACGAATATTTCCAATAATTATGAAAACTTCTAATAGCAGATCTACTGGCATTATCATTCTTTTCTTTAGCAAAATTAATTATCGCATCATTTAATTCCACATTATCTATAGCTTGTCCCGCCACAATAATTTGACTTATAGTATTTAGATTCCCTGATTGTGACATATTATTATCCTCCTATTACAACTATGATAATTATAGCATATAAACAATTAATTTGTAAGTGCTTATTCTTACCATTTAGTACAAATTGAAACACATGATTTGTATTATTCTTATCCTTATGTTATCTTGTAATCGTTAATTACATCAAAAACGCGCGTTATGACTATTCACAACGTGCCATTTTAAAAACAAAGGATTTAGATAACTTATTCTAAATCCTTTTTTATTTATTCAATTTCTTTGCTGGATTTTTAGTATGTTTTATATTACCACAAGAATCCACATATACACATGATCTACCAGAATTACCACTTATATTTAATGGATTTTTAATTGCTTTTTTTACTAACTCATCTAATAGTTTAGAATCAATTAATGTTGTATCTTTTTGTAAGAAACTTTCAATATTAATTATTGGTATATTTGAAAAAATGCTTTTTAGATCTAAATCATACTTTTCTACACCTATTTTGCTACCATCTACTTTATAAGTATAAAGCCTACTCGCATCAACAATTAAACTATATGGTATATCATCCTGATATTGTAATAAATTATTTAAATTTCTTAAAGTATTGTAATCATCTAAAAACAAAATTCCATCCTTGCATTTATATTTTTTTATTGTGTCTTCATCACCAATTACTTCTACAGAAACACCATATAATTCTAATA
>CADBMO010000088.1 GCA_902795755.1 uncultured Erysipelotrichaceae bacterium
ATGATTTAGATGGGAGAGTAGTTGGTTTTTCAGGAAGAATATATAACAAAACTGATGATAATAAATATGTTAATTCTAAAGAGTCTATTATTTTTAAAAAAGGTGAATTATTATATAACTTTCATAGAGCATTAGAATATGCTAAAAAAAATAATTTTATAATTATTGTAGAAGGATTTATGGATGTAATTAGGCTTTATACTATTGGGGTTAAAAATGTTGTTGCAACAATGGGAACTGCAATTACAAAGAATCACGTAAATTTAATTAGAAGATTATCTAAAAATATAATACTATGCTTTGATGGTGATAAAGCCGGAGAAAAGGCTACTATAAGTGCAATTAATGAGTTAGAAAAAGTTGATTTAAAACCAAAAATTATAAGGCTGGAGGAAAATTTGGATCCGGATGATTACATTATAAAAAAAGGTAAGGATGCATTTATTAATCATCTAAAACATCCAATATCTCTTTTAGATTTTAAACTTGATATTGATAAAAACAACACTAATTTTAATGATTATAATGAAATATCTAAATATTTAAAAGAAGCGTCTAAGGAATTAGAAAAAATTGATGATAAGGTAGTTTATGAATTAACAATAAAGAAAATTTCTAAACAAACTGGTGTAGATATTGATACAATTAATTCTTTAGTTAAAAATGTCCCAAAAGAAAAAAGACAAATAATTGATAAAAGAAAGCAAGATAAAAAGAATAAATATTCTATTGCAGAAGAACAATTGATATTTTATATGTTACGAAGTAAGGATGCTATTGAGCTATATCAAAATAATGTTTCATATCTAAATAATAAAAAATTGTTTAAAATTGCTAATAAAATACTTGATTTTTACTATAAAAATCATTATATTAATACAAGTGATTTTGTGCTATTTTTAGAAGATGATGATGAACTTATCACTGAAGTTCTTAAAATAGATGAAATGCAAATTCCAGATAAAGCAGAAATTGAGCAATTAAATGATTATGTTAAAACAATTTCTGAGGGATTAATAAAATCAGAGATAAAAAAATTAAAAGAAGAAATAAAAATAGAAACTGATTTATCAAAAAAAGTAATATTACTTGAAAAATTAACCAAATTAAAAAAGGATGTGTAAAAATGGGTGAAATTAAAACTTTTGAACAAAGAAAAGAAGAATTATTAAAAAAAGGTAAAGAACAAGGTTATTTAACATATGAAGAATTAGCTGAAAATTTGAAAGGATTAGAGCTTGATAGTGATTCATTAGATGAATTATATAATATGTTTCATGAAAATAACATTGATATTATTTCTGAGGATATATCTGAAGAAGATGATAGTAGTGATGATGATGCAATTATAATAGAACAAGTTGATATTCCAAATAATGCTAGTATTAATGACCCTGTAAGAATGTATTTAAAAGAAATTGGTAAAATTAGCTTATTAACATTAGATGAAGAATTGGAACTATCTAAAAGAGTTGAAGAAGGTGACGAGGAGGCTAAAAGGTTGTTAGCTGAATCAAACCTTAGATTAGTTGTATCTATCGCTAAAAGGTATGTAGGAAGAAATCTATCCTTCCTAGATTTAATTCAAGAAGGAAATATTGGTCTAATGAAAGCGGTTGATAAATTTGATGCTTCAAAAGGTTATAAGTTTTCTACGTATGCTACATGGTGGATAAGACAAGCAATTACTCGTGCTATAGCAGACCAAGCAAAGACAATAAGAGTACCAGTTCATATGGTTGAAACAATTAATAAATTAAAAAGGTTACAAAGACAGATGACTTTAGAATTAAACAGGGAACCAACCGAAGCTGAACTAGCAAAAAAAATGGGTACATCTGAAGAAAAAGTAAGAGAAATATTTAAAATATCGCAAGACCCATTATCACTTGAAACACCGATAGGTGAAGAAGATGATTCTCATTTGGGTGACTTTTTGAAAGATGAATCTAGTATGTCTCCTGAAGAATACGCTATTAATGAAGTATTAAAAGATGAAATAGAAGAAGTACTTTGCACTTTAACACCAAGAGAAGAAGAAGTATTAAAACTTCGTTTTGGATTACATGGTGGAACATGTCATACCTTAGAAGAAGTCGGTAATATGTTTGGTGTTACTCGTGAGCGAATTAGACAGATTGAAGCTAAGGCTCTTAGAAAGTTAAGGCATCCATCAAGATCAAGAAAGTTAAAGGATTATTTAAGTGATTAAACTTTCAAAAAGGTTACAATCAGTAGCAGACTTGGTTGATAAAGAATCTAATGTTTTAGCCGATATTGGTTGCGATCATGCATTATTAGATATTTATTTATTACAATCAAGTAAAATAAAAAAAGCATATGCGTGTGATATTACCAAGGGTGCTTTAAATCAAGCAAAAATAAATATAAAGAAGTATAATATAAAAAGCATCATTACAGTGTTATCAGATGGATTTAGTAATTTAAAAGATGAGTATAACATAGATACAGTTGTTATATCTGGAATGGGTAGTAGTAAGATTCTTGAAATATTATGTAATAAAAATAATTTAAATAGTATTAAAACCATTATTATCCAATCTAATAATAATGCAAAAAAAGTAAGAAAACATTTAACAAAAATAGGTTATTTTATAGAAAAAGATGATATTGTAAAAGATCATGATTTGCTATACATAACTACAAAATATGTATTTAATCAAAATAAGAATTCTAATTTTGAAATTAATAATATACGAAAAGAAGTATTAAAAAACCCATTATATAAAGAATATATAAATAATATTATAAGCAAAAATAATAATATTATTAGAAAACTTCCAGCTAAACAAATGTTAAAAAAGCTTAAGTTAATTTTTAATAATTATAAATTAAAAAGAATGATTAATAAATAATCATTCTTTTTATATAAAAAATGTCGGATTATTAACACTACTATGTTTAGTTTTATTTAAATCATTATTACTATTACTTTGTTCCCATGAATTATTATTCTTCAAACTTTTTCCTATTTTCTTTATTGTTTTAAAATTATTATATATTGGTTTGATATTATAATATAGTGGTATTGCTTGATTTACAAAATTAATAGTTTTTTGAGTACCATTTAATATTTTAGACCATTTGATCTTAGATAAAAATGAAAAAATAGAATTTTTAAAAATTGGGGTATATCCAAATTGTTGATACATGTTACCACCTCATTATAATATATGTAAAATAACGAAAAAGTTAATAAATTCAATTGATAAATATAATAATACTATGATATAATTATAGATAGAATAGGAAGGTGTTTTATGAATATACTTGAAATAATTTTATTACCCTTTACATATTTTTATAGATTGGTTAAACTTATAGTTTTATCCCCATACTATTTAGCAAATAGTATAGGAAAAACTACAGGTGCAAAACCACAGGCAAATGCAAAAGCAACAAATGCAATTGCGGAAGCTAAGGCTAATAAAGAAAAAATAGTTGTTAGGGAAGCAAGAAGCCTTGTTGATGACCCTGTTGAAACCTTAGATGCAGAAACACCAACTCCTATAAAAAAACCAGTTATTAATGACGCTAAAAGACAAGCTTTATATAATAAATATATGCAAAAAGCAAAAGCTGAGGAACAAAAAAGAGTTTTAGAGATTGAAAAAATCAAACAAAAAACAATTGAACAAGAAAAAGTAAAACTTGCTAAGTCAATGTCACATAATCAAGAAGAACAAAAAAAACTTGTTGAAGAGCAAAAAAAATTAGATGAAGCAAAAAAAACTGGTAAAGTACCATTTAGCACTAAATTTAGTGAATGGTGGAAAAAACAAAATTCACCATTAGCAAATATAAGTGATGTTGAATTAGAAGCAAGAAAAGCTGTGCTTGAGCAAGGCTTTAAAGAAGAGGTTAAAAAAGACGAAAATTTAAGACCTATGATGTTTACCTATATTGCTAAAAATCCAAAAGGTATGATGGAACAAAGCGAAATAGAAGCATTAACAAGAATGGATGTTCAATCATTTTTAGTTGGTGAGGGATATGAAGTTTATGATATTTTTCCATCTAAACAATCACTTCTTAATTATTCTGTAAGTAATAAGATGAAAAGATCACAATTAGTATTTTATTTATCTCAACTATCTGCATACTTAAAATCAGGTATTGCTCTTGCTGATAGTGTTAAAATACTATATGATCAAGCAAAGAAAAAATCTGAAAAAGCAACATGGAAATCAGTTTATTATGATTTGTCAATGGGTGATGTTTTATCGGTTGCTATGGATAAAAGGGGAGATACTTTTCCTAAATTACTTATTAATATGATAAAAACTGCAGAAATGACAGGTAATCTAACAGATAC
>CADBMO010000089.1 GCA_902795755.1 uncultured Erysipelotrichaceae bacterium
TAATAGATTTATTGGTGCAAATGTATCTGCTAATAGTGGCAGAGAACAAATTATGAGCATGATGTCATTTAATCATATGCTAGGTGGCGGTCTTTCAAAAGGTTTTGGTGCCGGATTAGGAGCTTCCCTATTAGGTGGAGGTCTTGCTAGTACAGTTTTAGGAAAACTAGGTGGTAATAAAGTTATGAATAAAGTTGGTAAGGCAATTCAAAATTTTGGTAGCAAAATATCTGGAGACGGTTCATCTAAAATCAAAGGAGGTGTTGGAAGCTTTATTGGAAAATTTGGTGGTAAAGTTGGTGATAATGCATTTAGTAATATCGGTAAGAAAATGAGAAGTAAAGGAAAACAAAGTATGGGTAATTCATTTAGAAGAAATTATTATAGGAGGTTTTAATAATGTATATAACAATTAAAAGTATAAAAAAGACGCTTGGTAAATATATAGAATATTTAGATTTATATATTGGGTTGCCAGCGCTTTTTATATTCTTATTTTTATTTTCTTTTATCAGTTTTAGGTTTTTTTCATTTATATATTTATCGGTAGCAGTTTTCATGATGTTACCAATTAACTTATCAAAGAAAAATAGGATGTATAAAGTAATAATTTTAGTATTTAACTATCTGTTTAAAAGTAAAGAGTATAGTTATTTTAAAACTCAAAAAGGAAGTGATTAAGATAAAAGAAGATAAAATGTTACGCAAAATAAAAAAATATAGTAACAAAAATAAAAAATATATAAAAATGAAAGATTTAAAAAGAAGAATAAAAAATTCCCAAAGTTTTTCAAATGTGGAAGAAGTTGAGAGTGATGGTTTAATAAAACTAAAAACTGGTGAGGTTGCGAGATTACTTGAGGTACAAGCAGTTGATTTGTCATTGTCATCTAAAAGTGATAAAGAAACTTTTTTCTTTATGTTTAAAAATTTATTTCAAATAAGAAATATTAATTTAAAATGCTATAAATTAGATGAAATGATTAATTTAAATAATAATAAAATAAAATTAGAAGAGTTGATTAACTCCACTACTAATGAGAATAAAAAATCATTATTAGAAGAAGAAAGAAAACTAATTGAGGAATTAGAAGAAAGAGGATTTACAACTTCTAGTATTTACTATTTTGTTTTAATTGCTAAAGAAAAAAACGTTTTAGATAAACAGCTTGATGAAATGTTTGAAATATGTGAAAACTTAGAACCAAGTTTAAATATGGAAGTAATAAAAAATAAACTTCATATATATAAGTTTTTATCTAATTTATATTTAACAACTAATTCTTTAGATCAATTATTATGGAGTGATTTACCAGAATTAGTGGCACCACTTAATGTGTCAGTTAAAACAAATATGATAAAGTATGATAAAAAAGATGTTCAAATGTTAACTATTAAAACAATACAACCATTTGTTGATGAACTATTTTTTGAAGATATATTTAATGTTCCAAATGTAAGAGCGTGTATATCTATTAAAGATGCAATTAGTCAAGATGAATTAATAAGATGGGTTAATTCACAGTATCAGTTTTTATTATCAGATAGAAATACAACGAGAAAATTGAGTGATGCAACAGAACTTGATACACAAAAGGAAAACTTTCAAAGATTAATGAATGATATAAAAAATGGTGATGAAAAGATCAAAGAAGTATCATTGATATTATTAGTACAAGGTACAAAAGAGGAAAGAGAAGAAACGATAAGAAACTTAAGAAGACTTGCAGATGCGTATCAAATAAAACTTGATATACCAAGATTAAGGCAAATGGAATTATGGCAGAATTATGATATAACTTCTCATTCATTAAAAGATTATTCGATATATTTACCAACCCTAACTTTAAGTTCGGGTTTTCCATTTACACAGACATATTTTAATGATTCAAATGGATATATGCTAGGTGTTGATCTTCATACATCATTACCAATGTACTTTGATCCTTTTGTAATAAATAATTTAAGGACATCACATAATATGGCAATAGTATCTTCAACCGGTGGAGGTAAAAGTTACACCATGAAGAAAATGATAATTAATGAATATGCAAGAGGCACAAAGGTATTTATATTTGATGCCGAAAACGAATATAAAACAATAGTTAAAATAAATGGTGGAGAATATATTGATTTATATTCAAAAAAAGGTGGCATGATTAATCCACTTCAAATAAGATTTATACCATCAGATGATGATAAAGATTCAAAAGAGACAGATTGCCCTCTTGCAAAACACTTGGGATTTTTAGAAGCATTTTTCAAAACAGCATTTGAAAATATAACTGAAAAAGAACTTGTAATGTTACTTGCAATAGTTGAAGCTTTATATAATAAGTTTGGAATATTTAAAAACACTTCTATTAACACTTTACAATCTTTATCTTCAAAAGATTATCCAATTTTTGATGATTTATATAGATTTTTACCAGAGTATAAAAAGACTGTAAAAAGTAAAGAAAAGATAAAATTAATAGAACAAATAGATATATTAATTTCAAGATTTTTAACTGGAACAGATTCTTATTTATTTAATAGTCATACCTCAATAGATTTAAGTAATGATTTAATTGCATTTAATTTACAAGAACTACTTTATAGTGGAAATCAAAGGTTAATAAATACGCAGACACTAAACCTACTAACCTACTTAAATAATAGTATAGTTGCAAACAAAATTATTAATGAGAAAGAAAAACAAAAGAAGCATGTATGTATTATAGTTGATGAGTTTCACTTATTCATAGATGAAAAGAATAACGAAGTATTAAAAAACTTCGGACAACTTGCAAGAAGAATAAGAAAGTATTTGGGATCACTAGTTGTGTCTACTCAATCAGTAAAAGACTTTGTTGGAAATGCAGAAGTGTTAAGACATGCAACAGCAATATTTAATAACTGCCAATACACTATGATAGGAATGCTTAAAGAAGATGATCTACAGGCTTATTTAGAGCTATTTAAAAATAATCCTTTAACAGATACACAAAAAAACTTTTTGTTTTCTGCAAAACGAGGAGAATTTTTACTTAATATTGATAATAAAACAAAATTAAGAATATGGATAAGAGCAACTGAACTTGAAAGAAAAATGATGGGTGAAGATAAGATTGAAAGCACTGAAAATAAAGATTAAGTTAATAGCTGGAGCTATTATCTTAGTCTTTTTACTTATCCTTGGAACAGCAACTATGATTGAGTATGATTTTTTTACAAGTAATAAAAAGAAAGTAGTGCCAGAAGAAAATTATGTTTCAAACAACATACCATATGCAAACGATTATATATATGTAGTAAATAAAAATATTAGAGATGGAAACGGATATGTAACTTTATCTAGAATACTATATTTTTTATTAGCAGATAGAAATCTTACTTATGATGAAATATATAAAGATAATTTAGATAAAGTAAGAAAACAAGAAAAACCAATTACTGAAGTGTGTGCTATGGCAAAATATAGGAAGTATAGTGTTTGTAATAAGAATGCAATTAAGGATTCTGGACAAAGAGATTCATATAGTGCAAAGCCATTTTCAAAACCCATTAATTTTACAAGTATGAATGTATCAAGTTTTTTTATGCAAAACAGAAGTATAGGAATAACAAAAGTACATAAAGCTTGGGATTTTGCTTCACCAGAAAAGACACCAGTATATGCTGTATGTAATGGTAAAATAAAATCAGTAACTTTTCCATACTCAAGTAATTCATCTAACTTTTCAGA
>CADBMO010000090.1 GCA_902795755.1 uncultured Erysipelotrichaceae bacterium
ATGATTTGCATTATTTTTATCTTTATGTTATCTTGTACTTGTTAGTTATATTCAAAAACGCGCGTTATGACTATGAACAGCGTGCCAAAAAACAAAGGATTTAGAAATACTCTAAATCCTTTTTTTCAACTTTTTAAATATTTCAACATTTCCCTTATAACTCATTGGTGATATAGGGCTTGGATGATAGATTGGAATTATTATATAATCATTAACTTTATATTCGTTACCAACTATATCACTAAACTTTTTATATTTTATATCTAAAATTGTTTTAGTAGCAGCATCTCCTAATGCTAAAACTACCTTAGGTCTAATAATCTCTAATTGTTTAATTAAGTATTGCTTACAATTTTCACTACATTTTTTCAAATACTTTCTATCCTTTGGAAAACATTTTATTGCTTCAAGAAAATACGTATCTTCTATTTGTAATCCTATTTCATTTAATAATTTTTGAAGCACAACGCCCGAAGGTAATAATTTATGATTAATATCATACCAAGCAATCCCGCTTTTCCTCCAACCATTATTTGCAGGCGCTTCACCTAATATTACTATATCACTTCTATTGCCAATAGAAACAGTTTTACTATTTGGAAACTTTTCTACCATATCTATGCACATATTACATCTATAGATTTCTTCATCAATACTTTTTAATTCCATAGTATCACTTCCTACTAAAATTATATCATAGGATAATTACCTTAATTATATAAAAATAATTTAGATGTTTTTAAATTATTTTACTTTATAAATTTAACTTTAACACTTCCGTTGCCTAAATCAGGTAAATTATCAATATGGCCTATCTTAGTATAACTATATGATGTATTAAAAGACTTATAAAATATAACCAAACAATCATCACCATATAACATTACATCACCCTTATTTATTTTACCTATATTAGATGATTTAGATGGAAGCGATTCATCTAAATAGACATATTTTTCATTTCCATTTAATTCACTCATATTAAATTCTTTCGGTAATAAATCTAAAAAACTTGCTACTGCTTCATTATTTTCTAAATTAACTATATATTCATTATTATTTATTATTACTTTCATAGTTTTAACAGCCTCACTTATATTATTATTTATTCTTTTAGAATTACACCCAGTGATAATGAATGTAGTAAGTATAATTAATAAACAACATATTATTTTTTTATTCATTATTTAAAACTCTTTCTAATAAAATCTTCAATCTTATCAAATGGTATAATATCTTTTTGATCATAAAGATCAGTATGGCTTGCACCAGGTATTGTTAATAACTCTTTATTATCTATATACTTAGAATCCTTAATCATATTATTATACGCATCTTTACCCATGTAATATGAATGAGCTTTATCACCATGAACTATCATAACGGCACTTCTTATTTCATTGGAATAATGAAGCAATCTTACATTCATCAAAGACGTATTACTTTGAATAGCCCATCCATTATTTGAATTTAAACTCCTTTTGTGATACCCTCTTGGTGTTTTATAATATGCATAATAATCTTTAACAAAATATGGAGCATCTTCTGGTAGTGGATCTACTACTCCACCTGCTAAAGAGTATTCTTTATTCTTATAGTCATCATTTCTTTGATTATTTATAGCAACTCTTGCATTATATCTAGCCTCTTCATTATCTTGTTCATCAAAATAACCATTTCCTACTATTCTTGACATATCATACATAGTAGAAACTATGGTTGCTTTTATTCTTGTATCAATACAAGCAGTTTGAAGTGCCATTCCACCCCAACCACAAATACCAATAATACTTACTTTTTCTTTATCAACGTTATCTAATCCTATTAAATAATCAACCGCTGATTGAAAATCTTCTATATTTATATCAGGTGATGTCATATACCTAGGATATCCACCAGATTCTCCTGTAAATGATGGATCAAATGCTATAGTTAAGAATCCTCTTTCTGCCATTTCCTGCGCATATAATCCACTTGATTGTTCTTTTACCGCTCCATATGGGCCTGCTACTGCAATTGCAGGTAATTTACCCTTATAACCTTTTGGTTCATACATATCTGCAACTAACGTTATACCAAAATGATTCTTAAACGTTACTTTCTTGTGATTAACCTTATCACTTAATGGAAATACTTTATCCCACTTATTTGTTATTTTTAAATCTTCACTCATTTTTTCCTCCTAATTAATAAGTAGAGGCAATTGATTTTATTATTATCCATTTACCATCTACTTTTTTAAAGTTAATTCTTGTTTTAATCTCCACCATGATTTAGAAATACCAAATGGTGATGCAAGTACTTTCGTTTTACCAATTACACTTGCTATATCATCATTTATACTTATATTTATACTTTCATGAATAGACTCATAATATTTTAATTCTCCAGTTTTAACAGAATTAATATAATCCTTCTTTGACTGATTCATGCCTGTCATGTGTACAAGTACATATTCATCACTTAATATATCATATAATTTATCAACATCTTTATTTATGCTTGCATTACTTAAATCAATATATAGACTTTTAATTATTTCCTGATCAGTCATTTTATATCCAATCTTCTACTACGCCTTTTGAATTATTAACACTTGATCCACGTATTGCTAACCCATCTAAAATGATAGCACCAACGCATATTTCTTTTAATTGTCTTGGTACGCTAGATAAACCAGACCCCTCATGAGTTACGAATGGTCTTATAATCTTACCATTAAAATCTAATCCTTTTAATGCTGTAAATAACTCTTCTGGCATACCTCCCCAATATATTGGGGAACCTACATATATAACTTCATAATCACTAATATCAGGAACGCTACCTATTATTGGTGCATTATGTGCACTTGTCCTTTCTTCAGCTTCTTTTATACATGTATTATAGTCTTTTGAATAAGGAATAGCTGGTTCTACTTTAAACATATCTGCATTAGTTATTTCCTTAATATACTCTGCTATTACTTCTGTGTTTCCCTTTTCAATAAATCCAACAGAATAATTTTCATCTGCTCTACTAAAATAAATAATTATACTTTTTTTATCCTTCATTTTTATCTCCTATCTAATATTATTTTATCATAAAAAAGGAAAAATTATTTTTTCCTTTTTAATTATTTTTCATAATCAGGTTGCCAATTGGCAAAATGATTTAAGAGAGCAAGTTAGTATTGAGGTTGTAAAAAAATGGTATAAAATCCATTTTAAAATAAAGATGTCTTACACAACAATTACAGGCGTTTAATAAAAAAAGATTTAGAATTAACTAAATCTTTTTCAATTATTACTTTTTATCGTAGTCGCATTTCTTGTTATCATGACACCCGCAATCACAGTTTTCATCACATTTGCAGTCATCACCACATCCACAAGAACAACTTTCATCTTTGCAAGTACACTCTTTACCTTCTTGGCATCCACATGTACAATTAGATGAACAGTTACATTTCTTTTTTTCCATTTTATTCCTCCTTTTCTATTTAATATTTAACTTCATTATTTTTTCTTTTACATATTTTAAATAATACTTAATTTCATCATCTTTATTTAAATCACATATTGGCTTATCATATCCAATTGGATATGATACTTTAGAAAGTGGATAAGTATGTTCTTTTATTTCATAATCATCTTTTAAACCATTATAGATATATGGAATATTTATATTAGTTTCATATATTGTTCCATCTTTATTAATAAAGCAGTAGGCTCTATTAAACGCGTATTCTTCACCATCATTTAAATAATTTTCATAAAGTATTTTATTTAGATATTCCTTAATGTTTGGTTCTAGCTTTTCCTTGATAAATACCGCATCATCTAAACCTACAATATAATCATACCTATACTCTTTTAAATGATTATATGCGTTTAAAGCCTTTGCTCTAGCTCTTTGTACGTTATTACCTACTTCTTTTTCATCCGGAACATTCATGTCACTTGTTAATTTTTCAATTGAATACTTACCAGATGGAAAAATAGTATTTTCAAATATTTTAGATACAGCGTCATATTTGTCATCATTTGTAGTTGCTATCAATACTTTTTTCATACTAACACCTTCTACTTCCATTATATCATAATTTTAATAACTAGTTATCACAACAAAAAAAGAATTTAGATTATTCTAAATTCTTTTTTTGCTTTAGTATATCTCTTAAAATATTCATAGCAAAAAATACTACAAATATAATAATTAAAATTATTAACGACTTAGTTAATAGTATACTTTCAATTTTAACTAAAGATTCTTTTAATAACCTTATTGAATAAGTCATAGGAAGGTAATTATTTAGCCACCTAAATTCTTTGCTAACCGTTTCTATAGGGAATGTGCCAGCAGATGCTGCTAATTGTAATATTAATAATATTAATGCGATAAATTTACCAATGTCCTTAAAGTTTGTTATTAAAAATTCTATTATTGCCATAAATACATTACCAATTAATATAAATGCAAAATAATATAGTATATAATTCGTAATATCAAAGTCTAAGAGCATATCTAACATAAATCCTAAAACAATTGCTGATAAAGTTATTGCACCATGATAAGAAAGTGTTTTTTTAATATATCTTTTATCATTTATACCAAATATTCCAAACCTTTCCTCTTTATCATAATACATTACCATAAATAACATTAAACATCCTACCCACAATCCTACACATATAAATAATGGAGAAAATGCAGTTCCATAACTATTAATTTTATTAACCTCTTTTGTTTTCACATTAATTGGTTCTTTACCATACTCTTCTAAAGTCTCAATTTTACTAATATCATTCTTAGCGTTTTCAGCTTTTGATAATAATTCACCCCTAGCGTCTATAAGGCTATTATTTAATGTTGATATTCCATTATTTAGTACTCCGTTTGCAGTATTTAAACTATTAATACCATTAAATATTTGTTCAGAACTATTATTTAATGTATTAGTTCCAAGTCTTAATTTGAGAATTCCACTTGATAGTTCACTAGATCCATTTTTTAATGCATCTATACCACTCGATAATTCACTAAACTTTATTTTTAATAAGTTTATAGGAGAAGAATCATCATTAATAGATTCATTTAATTTATTCACTCCTGTTTTTATTTTGGTGCTGGAAATATTAACTAATTCAATATTATTAATAATATATTCCTTTAATGTTAAATTGCTATCCGGAATAGTTGGATTAATATTATGAAGAGTATTCATAGAATAGTTTAAATAATTAGGGTTATTAATAGCAATGTCTACTAAAGTATTATATGATTCTAATTCAGAATCAAACTTGGTTTCATTATCATTTAAGTATGAAATAGAGTTCTGCAAAGCATCTAAACCAGATAAATCTATTTGCGATAATTCGTTTTTTAAACTTTCTAATCCATTATCAAGTTTGTTTGATCCATTTTCTAATTTAGTAATCGCTTTATCAACATCATTAACTCCGTTATTAAACTTTGAATAACTAGTAAATAATTCATTTGATCCGCTTACTATTTGATTACTTCCACTTTTTAGCTTATTTGTACCATCACTTAGTTTATTGAACCCACTACTTATAACATCTAAATTATTAGGTATATCTTTTAAACTATTTGATAAACTACCAATTATTTTACTGTTAATTTCATTATCTAAATTTTTTTCTACATTTAAAACAACAGTGTTAATAATCTGGCTAGACAAATAATTAGATTTTTGATTTGGGGAATAAGTAATGGTAGCATGTTTTTTATTTTTTTCACTTACACTGTTAATACTTTTTGTAAAATCATTAGGTATAGTAATCACTGCATAATATGTTCCATCATACAAACCATCTTCTGCTCTGCTTGGTGATACAACTGAAAGTTTTAACTTTTTACTATCTTTTATACCATTTATTAATAATTCGCCTTTATCTCCGTTATCTTTGTTTACTATTGCAACTGGTAAATTATCAATATTACCCTTACCATACGGATTCCAATATGCCTTTAAATAAAAATAACTGTAAATAAATGGTATAAATAAAATTACTAAAAACACTACATACTTGAAATTATTACTAATTTTTTTCTTCAAAATTAATCATCTTCTTTCTTAGTTAGTAAACCATCTTTTAATATTGATATAATCTCACTGGTAACCCTTTTTTCATCCATGTTTTTATCATACTCAAACATTACCGATAAAAATACTTTATATATTATAAAAGCTGTCAAATGTGCATCGCACTTCATTATAATTTGATCTTCAATAGCATTATTAATTTTTTGTTCAATATATAATATTACTTCACTATCATATAGTTTAATAAAAGATTCACATTTTTCTTTATTCTCACTTTTTAAATCTTTTAGTAACGCGTTAAATAGTTTACTATTATTTCTATAAGTTAGTAATTTGTATGTAACAGCACTTATTTGACTTATTATTGAATCATCTTTTTTACTTATACTATCAACCATTTTTTTTATATTATGAAGTTCTTCATCAACAAAATATTTAAACATTGACTCTTTATCTTTAAAATATGTATAAATAGTTTTTTTGGTAACGTTTGATTCCCTAGCTATTTCATCCATTGATACTTTTTTATAACCATAC
>CADBMO010000091.1 GCA_902795755.1 uncultured Erysipelotrichaceae bacterium
CAAGGAAAATATTTGACTTTAAATGTGCTTATGAGGTAGAATCAGATTATAGTTAAAGTGGTGCGGTTGAGATTTTAAAAAAGAAAAGTAAGAACAAAATAATGTTCTTACTTTTCTTTATATTTAAACAATACCGAAGGTCTAAAGCCGCCTCTTTTAACAGATTTACCTGTTTCTATTACTTTGGCTGCAATTACTCTTCTAAATGCAGCATTAATTAATTTTTTTTGTAATAATAGTTCATATACTTGTTTTAATTCCCCTATGGTAAACTCTTTAGGCATTAGATTAAATACAATGTCAGTGTTATTAACTTTATTAATCAATTCTTCTAATCCCTCATTTATTATAAGGTCATGATCATACATTAAATATTTATTATCTTTTGTTTCATAATCATATTTATTGGTGGTTTTAGATATTATTTTTTTATTTATAATAACGTTTAAGGTGTTGTTTTTATTTTTTAAAGTTATTTCATTATTTGAATTATTTCTAGAAATATCTATATCGAACCAAGTTGCATCTTTACTTAGACTACTTTTTATTTTGCTTTTATCAATCAAAGCCATATATGAAGTAGATATTATTCTTCCTCTATCATCTCTTTTTACATCATCAAATGTTTTTAGCTGTTCTAAATAAACGTCTGATACGTTTGTTTCCTTTTTTAAAACTCTTATTGCAGCGTCTTTGCTAGTTTCATTAATATTTACAAACCCACCTGGCAAACACCATTTATCATCTTTTTTTACTAATAAAATACTTAAATATTTATCGGGAAGCAATCTGGGGTTATCATTTTTTCTGCTATCAACTGCGAATATTAATACGTCGGATGCATATGCAAAATTAAACTTATCATTCATAAGTACATCTCCTTTATATGTATTAATTATAACATATTTAAATCTTTATTTTAATAGTGATCCCAATCGTATTTTTTTGATACTATATCATAAACATTTCTAGTGACCCTAGTCTTTTTTAAAACGTTAGTATTTTGACATACAGGACAGTCAAATCCTACTTTGTTATCATCTTTGTATTCCTTCCATTTTCCAACAAAGTATAAATCTTTTGCTTCAAGTTCAATAAGTGAATTACAAAATTTACATTCTTCATTCCATTTTCCTTCTTTAACTACTTTCATTATTATCACCTCTTTTTTATAATTTCTTTTACTTGATCTGGGATTTTTTTCTCATCAATATACTTTTTACTACCACAACAAGGGCAAATAAATGAATAAAAATGTGCATTTTCATAGCATCCCCAACCATAATTATAACGACTACCTTTTGTATGTGTTATGTCAGCGATATTTACTTCTAATAGCGCACCACATCCACTATAGTTGGTGTTTTTACATTCTACTTGTAAAACCCAATCATTCCAATTTCTACCTTCTTCTAAAATTCTCATAATAACCTCCTATATGTGTTTAAGTTTTAAGCTTTTTCTTACTTGATAAGGAACTTTCATTTCATCTAAGTCGGTATACTTTTTGCAAACCGGACATTGAAATGTCACATATTCATCATGACTGCCATCATAACAACAACTTTCGGTCATAAATAAATCACTTTCTGTAACTAATAGTAATGACTTGCAACCTCCATTTCCGTTTCCTTCACCTGTACATCTAGCTTTAATACTCCAGCCTTTACCTTTTTCTAGTATTTCCATATAGTCCTCCTATTTGAATCTCTTTATTTTTACTCTTTCGTATGCTGGTTTAGGTAATTCTTTTTCATCAACATAAATTTCATTGCCACAACAAGGACAACTGAATATTATGTCATCATAAGAATCACCATCCCAATCTTTTCCCTGATACCTTGTTAAGTCTTTTAGCTCAACTTCAAGTATTGCTCCACAACCATCATCATCAAAAAGCCCGTTGCTTTTACAAGTTTTTTGATTGAATAATGTTCCCAGTCAATACCTTCTTTGATAACTTTCATCAATAACACCTCCCCACATAATTACATTTTATTACAAAGTATGTTATTTGTCAATAGTTAATATCAAAAAGATACAAAGTATTTAAAAGTGTTTTCTTTTTATAAAAAAACACCTGGATATGTTGAAATAAAAAACATTATTTGATATAATGGTATAGTAAGGAAGTGATAAGATGACATTTTCTAGTGAA
>CADBMO010000092.1 GCA_902795755.1 uncultured Erysipelotrichaceae bacterium
ATAAAATGCTTGAAATACATTACCAAATCGGTAATGAAAATTTTATAAATTAAGGTATCATTTTTAAAGGTCATACTGGTATGATGATGAAATACCTTTTGTTGAGGCTGCTGAAATAGGAACAGAAAAAGTTATAAAAGATCATTCTACAATAGGTATTGTAATGACAACTGATGGTTCTATTGGTGAAATAAAAAGAGAAGATTATGTTGATGCTGAAAAGCAAGTAATTAGTGAATTAAAAGAGTTAGGAAAACCATTTATTGTAATATTAAATACGACTCATCCTACAAGCGAGAAAACAAAATCATTAGCCGAAAGTTTAAGATTAGAGTATAATGTACCAGTATTACCAGTTAGTGTTTTAGATATGAACGAACAAGATATGTATACTATACTTAAAGAAGCATTATATGAATTTCCTGTATTAAATGTTAATGTTAGTATACCAGATTGGATAGCATGTTTATCAGTAAAACACCCATTAAAAAAAGAATATATGGATAAAATAAAAGAAAGTGTAATAGACGTTGATAAAGTAAGAGATGTAGATACTATTACAAATCATTTTGAAAATGAGGAAAATATTTCAAAGGCATATTTATCAAATGTTGATGCATCTACAGGTGAAGTTACTATTAATTTAGAAGCACCTAATGAATTATATAATAAAGTACTAAGTGAAATAATAGGAGATGATATTAATTCAAAGGCTAAGTTAATTTCTTTATTTGAAGATTATAAAGAAAGTAAGGAAGAATTTGCTCAATTTAAAGAAGCTTTAAACATGGTAAAACAAACTGGGTACGGCACGTCATTTCCAACTATTAATGATATGACGCTAGATACACCTGAAATAATAAAACAAGGCACTAGGTACGGAGTAAAATTAAAAGCGGTTGCACCTTCTATTCACATGATAAGAGTCGATGTAGAATCAACGTTTGAACCAATAATTGGATCTGAAACTCAAAGTAAAGAACTTATTGATAATTTAATGAAGGATTATGAAAACGATCCATCTAGTGTATGGAAAAGTGAGATGTTTGGTAGAAGTTTAGATAACATAGTGCAAGAAGGAATAAGAGGTAAATTATCACTTATGCCAGATAATATTAGACACAAATTACAAACTACACTTACTAAGGTAGTAAATAAAGGTTCTAATAATATGATAGCAATTGTAATATAAAAAATAACAACTGGTTTTCAGTTGTTATTTTACTTGTATGAGTGTCTATCACTAGGTGTTGCTTCTTTAAGCATAACATTTATGTTTTTTTGGCTATCTGCGTCACTATAAAACGCTTCTAATTTTTTCTTGGAATCCTCATTTAGTTTACCTAATTGATCACTTAAAATATGTTTTTCTTCCTTGGCTTTTTCATCTTGGTTATTTAGCATATCTAAAGATTTTATTCCTTGATCAGTATATCTAAAAGGTTTGATATCCTTATCTGAATAATTAATAATGGTTTCACATGTTAGTAGTACTCTTTCGTTAAGTATAATTAAATCCTTTTTGTCAATTACTCTGAACTCTTTATTTTTTTCTAAATGTATTTCAAGTTCAACTGCTCTTGGTGTTTGCATTTGATTAAAAGCATTTTGTCTTGTTATAGATGGTACAAATATATAAGGTGTTTTATCCTGACTGACATTAAATAATGATACAGAAGCATGTCTATGCCCCATAAGATGTAACTTGATATTATTATCACTTGTTATCTTTGTACTAGGATTAATATGAGAAATAGCAATTTTATTATTATTAATTTTTATTATTTGATCATTTATACTACTACTAGTTATATATTTATGATTTCTAATCGGACATATGTCATGCCTTCTCGTAAGTAGTGCAGTATTTAAAGACATTTTAAATTCGTCAAACACGTTTTTTTCGTGATTCCCGTTTGAATATAAATTTATAATACTTTTATCAAAGGGATAAGTCTTTATAAAGTGTTCGATTTGATCTTCAGCAGGAATTTTTAAGTCATGACCGCTACCTTTACCTTCAATTAAATCTCCACAAATAACAATTACGTGTATGTTATTTTTAATGCAATAATTATATATGGTATTCAAAGCTTCTTCATCGCTTCTAACATTTCCCATATGAATATCAGATATTGCCATTATTTTAACTTTATCTAATCCGTTATATAATTCAAAATATTCATTATTAAATGAACTTTTACCATTTATACTATATCCAATATTACCATTAGTATTATACGTTCTATCTATATTATAACCATGTCCTTGTAATTGATTAAATCTATAAAATAATTGTTTGTATGACAAATTCATTTCATTTGATATCTCTTCGATACTCTTTCTTTCTTTTATCATTGCTAGTATTTTTTCATTAGATCCTGTCATATATATCACTTCCGATTGAATATTATATCAATATTTATAAATTATAACAATATTAATTGACAAAATAATAAATAATTGACAAAATAATAAAAAAAGTATATCATAATTGCGTTTATTGGGGGAATAACAAATGAAAGATAATGAAATTGTTAAAATGATTTTTGTTATAAACGGAAAATATGTAGTTAGTACTAAAGAGTATACTATGCAAGAATTTAAAAAGATAAAAAACAATTTAAAAAGCCCATCATTTTTAGATAGCTCATTTAAAAAGTATATAAAGGAAAAAGGTATTTTAATTGACGATAAACTATCTTATATATGCCCAGATTGTGCAAATATGCTTAAATGTCCAAAAGTTATGGACCATGATAAAAAACCACTAAAAGCATATCCTTTTATAACTAATGGTGCGCAGATAATATGTGTTAATGAGTATGAACGTGCTGAGTACAAATTGGCACTTAGTGAATATAGAAAAAGATTAGATGCTGGTGACGAGACTGTGTTAAAAGATTTAGGAATTCTTGAAAAACTAAATAGTACTGGTTTTTATGTGCCTTCAATTTCAGTTTTTGGATGTAGTAATTATGTTGATGATAAAAAATTAGCAAGTCAAAGTAGAGCATTAGATAGAGAAATAAAAAAACAAGATAAGGCAAGAGCATTTGTTGATG
>CADBMO010000093.1 GCA_902795755.1 uncultured Erysipelotrichaceae bacterium
CAATATCTTTCTTCATACTTAGATTCTCCTTTAACATATTATAACAAAAAATACTAACTATTTCTAGTTAGTTATTTTTAAATGGTGCGGGTGAATTTGTAGTTAACGAACTCACATACAAAAGATATAGTAGTAATAGATTACTAACTACACCGATTATATCACATCTATGTGATATAGTAAATATAAAAATTGTGGCACGTTTTGTTGAACGAAGTTCAATGAAAGTGGTGATAAATTTTTATATATTATATTTATTTCATTACGAAGTTTTGAAATAAATATACATTAAAAAATATGCTTATGGTTAAGCATATTTTTGTTGCAAGGGGTTTCAAAAGGGTTATCCCTTTGCACACATCGTTATTGGCTTTGCCAATAGCGTAGTGTGTTACTCTAATGGAATTAGAGTATTATTTTAGCAAATCATATTGTTTTTTTGATTCTATTTTTATTTAAATTATTATTTATATTATAATTTATTATGTTGTAAAATTGTTACAACATTAATTAAAAGTATTATTGTTACAATTATTAATAATATAGGTAAAAATAATTGTGATAGACTAAATAATATTATGATGTAACAAATATTAACAATTATGAATAGAATACTTAATATTAAATCCATTGTTCTATTGTAATTATTTTTAAAGAATTTCACACAAGAAATTATTGCAATTATGAATACTATAATAGAAAGCAATGTAGGTATTATTGAAAAAAACTGAATATATCCCATTGCTGACATAAAGCCACTAGTATCCTGTATTTTTGAACCACCAGATCCAATTATTAAAATAAGAATATTAACAATCAATCCCATACCAAATATTAAAAATGATGGTATAAAATAAATAATTGACATAATTAATTTAAATATAGTGAAAAATTTAATTGATTTGTTTGTTTTAATTTGATTTTGATATTCAAATTGATTTGAGTTAATTTCAGTATTATTGTCCATTTTTTACTCCTTTCTAGTTTCTTATAAACAAATTATATAATTTTATTAATATATAGTCAATGATATTATTTCTAATAATGTAAATTAAATACTTATATCAAAATCATCTTCTTTTTTATGTTTATCTAAATAATCATCCATTTCATATTTTTTAGATGTATCATATGTAACATCTTTTACATCACTTTTATCAAATAAATCTTCTTCATAACAGGTCTTTATTTGGCTTGTTACGGCTTCCTTTGTCTTTTCATTGTTAATATGTAGTAGTTCTTTAAAAAACTCTTTAATTCGCTCTATAATTAGTTTTATATAGTCTTCTAATCTTTTGTTTTCTTTTTCTAACTGTCTATTTCTATATTCAAGCATATAGACTTCTTTTTGCACGTTATCTTTTTCTTTTTCAAGCATTCTATATGATTTAGTATAATCATTTATTTCTTTATAAACCTTTTGTATTTTAGGCTGCATCTCCATTACTTTTTTAGTATCTTTAATAACTTGTTCCATAGATTTAAATGTATCTTTTTTTATCTTTACATATTCTTTATCAAATAAAGTTTCTTTATTAGATTTAGTTTTAAGTTCTAAATCTTCTAATGATTTATTTAGTTTATCATTTTTAAGATTTAATTCGTGGTTTAGTTTTCTTGTTATTTTTTTATATTCTTTTAAATTTATATGTTCATTATCACTATTTTTAATACCTCGATCTAAATCATAACCATAACTTAACATTTTTGCATGATATTTATCTTGTAATTCCGATAGATACATTTTATCTTTCATATAGTGTTTTTTAGATATAGTCCATTTTTCCATATTACTTCTTTTATCATATTTTTTAATTAATGGAACTACTACACAATGTAAATGTGGTGTTTTCTCATCCATATGAACTGTTGCATTTAATACTTGCCAAGGTTCATAACCAATATCATTATATACAAAGTCCATATTGGCATTAGCCCATCTTTTAACATCTTCTTCATCCATATCTTTGAAAAAGTCATTATCTGATGTAAATATCATTTCATCTGCTACAAC
>CADBMO010000094.1 GCA_902795755.1 uncultured Erysipelotrichaceae bacterium
CCACCAACTATTGATGGAATCGTTCTAATATCTAATTTACTTCCTTCTTTAAGCATCCTAACAGCCGTCCATGATAAGAATGCATTATTAACATCAATATGAAATATCAATCTATTCATTCTTATCACCTCTATTTCTATTATACTAAAAAAATCCCAATAACGGGATAATTTTAAATGCTTATTTATTTTTTAAAACATAGTATTGCAACCACTAATAGTGCAACAAATACTATTGCAAGTGTTATTGTAAGAATTAGATTAAAGTTAACCATTGATTTTGTTTCAACCTTTATTTTAGTATCATCAACAGAATCTCTTACTTTTCGTAGTACACTTTGATCACATAACTTATCTAATAATCTATATGTTTCTTTTGTAGTATATTCAGCATCACCATTTCTAGTTTCTATTTCTGCTAGTATAAATTCTGGGCTCATAATTCTAAGGGTTCTATCTTTTGAAAATGGTATTAATCTAATAACGTTACTTTTAGATACCCTAGGTATTATTTTAGTTTTTAATTTAACTTTTCCTTCATCTTTCATTTTTGCATATGTTTTAATACACAAATTATTATTTATTAAAGAATAAGGAAAAAAGCCTATAGCAGTTCTTTCATATTTTACTTTAAAACCATAATCCCCACTTCCATATTTTGAAGAATCTGATATAAAATCAAATTCATATTCATCAGATAAAGCTTTCATCTTACGTCTTATTGATTTAATTTTCTTTTCTTTAACTAATACATAAAAGTCTCCATGAAATTCATTTGAATCTTTATTACTTATTATATATGGTACTATACTACCCGAAATAGCAGTACTTTTTGCAATATCTTCATCTTCGGTTAAAGTAAGAAGTACGTCAATTATATCATTGTAATTACCTCTCATATTATCAACTCCTATATTTATCTATGATAATTATATAACAATTTTTTAAAAAGATAAACAAAAACTATTTATTTATATACTTTTTAAGATTTAAACTTGCGTTATATATATCTTTTTTACTTATACCTTTTTCTTTTTTATTTAATATATCAATCGCTTCTTTAATACTACACTCATTAATAATTACTTCGTTTAAAAGTTTAGCTTCTAATGTTACTTCATCATCTTCTTTAATGATTACATCATTTTCTATAATAACTACATACTCTCCTTTTTCTGCGTTAGAATCGGCTTTCATACGTTTTAATACATCACCTATTTCACCAAAGTATGCTTTTTCATGAAGCTTAGTTAATTCGGTACATACGCACACCGCACATCCAGGCATTTGCTCGTTTAATTCCTCTAATAATTTTAATATTCTTTTAGGAGATTCATATAATACCTTTGTTTTAACTTTTGATTCCTTTATTTCATCAAACAATTCTTTTTTTTGCTTATTTTCTGTAGGTACAAACCCATAAAAAGTAAAACTTGTTGTATCAAGACCCGATATTGATAAAGCATCTATTACAGCAGAGCATCCAGGTACACCTAATACCTCAATTTCTTCTTCTCTCGCTTTTTTAACTAATACGTATCCTGGATCTGATATACAAGGAGTTCCAGCATCAGATACTAGCGCAATATCCATACCTTTCCTTAATTTTTCAATTATTTCATCTACTACCTTTGATTCGTTAAACTTATGATATGACTTCATCTTACCTTTTATATTAAAATAGTTCAATAGTTTTACCGTTTGTCTAGTATCTTCTGCAAGTATTAAATCACATTTTTCAAGCGTTTCAATTGCCCTTTTAGACATATCATTTAAATTACCTATTGGGGTTGCTACAACATAAAGTGCCATTTTATCACTTCCTTATCATTTATAATCCTATAATTGCTGGTTTAATTATAAGTATAATACTAAATATTAATAATATTATAGAAAAAATAATGTCATTATACTTATATTTATCTAGTTTACTAACTTTTATAATTAAATACATAAATAATATACATATAGTGCTTATTATGGTGTTACAAAGTGCATATACTACTTTATATATTATAGTTGCATTAACTAATAAACTAGGAATGAAGCCTATAACAAATACTTTTAGTAAACTAATAAATATAAAAAATATAATTAAAACAAGTACTGATAACCATTTATTGTTAATCTTATTTATGTTATATAAGCATAGTTTCTCATTTACTTTATATAGTGATAATCCAATTAATAATATAGAAATAATAAGCTTTGATAACACTAATAGTTTATAACCATCTATATTTACTATACTAGAAAGTATAAAGTATAATATAAAATCAATAATTATACCTAAAAATGCGTACTTATAATCCTTGCCTAATAACAAAATCATTAATATTAAAGTAAGAGAACTAATAATAACAACTGGATTAAATGCCTTTACAAATCCTAAAATAAAAGTATTTTTTAATATATCTTTTTTATTTAGTGTTATACTTTTACCCAAAAAAGATATTTTATATGCATTATTTTTCCTTTCCTCTACTATTTTTTTATCTACTACTCCAAGTTTTATACCAACTTCATCAATAAAGCTATCATCCTGTGCCTGTTTGATATTATAAATGTATATATCATTAGTACTTTCACTATAACCCCTTATATGTCTATTATTAATAACAACAACAGGTACTCCCGTTATGGATACGTCAAAGTATTTTTCTACCACTTTTATTTTCTCGGTAGTATCATTATCCTGCACTTCGTATTTATATATATTTAAATCATATTTTTCTTTAATGCTTTGTAAATAACTAATTGCTGCCTTACAATGTTCACACGTATTTGAATGAAATACGTATACGTTTACGCTTTGGGCTTTTGCGTTTATACCAAACATAAAGAAACTTAATAAAATAGCAACTAATAATAAGAGTTTCTTTTTCATAAAATCACCATAATTATTTTACCATATAATAAAAAAAATAAAAGGTTACCCTTTTATTTTTCTATTACTAAATCTTCATTTTTAACATCTACTATTAAGTTATCACCAGATATTATCTTACCATCTATTAATTCTTTTGCAATTAACGTCTCTAAGTTTTTAGTTAAGAATCTTTTAAGTGGTCTTGCCCCATAATTATGATCATATCCATTATCTACTATCCATTTTTTAGCATTATCTGATAGTTTAATACTTACTCTATTAGTAGATAACTTTTTATTTAAATCATCTACTAATTTATCTAGTATTTCATATATAACATCTTTAGATAATGAATTAAACACTATTATTTCATCTATACGGTTAATAAATTCAGGTCTAAAATGCGACTTTAATTCACTAGTTATAACATCTTCATTAACTTCACCATCAAGTACGTATTCACTACCTAAGTTAGAAGTCATAATTATTATAGTATTTTTAAAATCAACGGTTCTACCATGCCCATCAGTTATTCTTCCATCATCTAATATTTGTAGCAAAATATTAAATATATCTTTGTGAGCTTTTTCTATTTCATCAAATAAAACTATAGAATAAGGATTTCTTCTTACTGCTTCAGTTAGTTGACCACCTTCATCATAACCTACGTATCCTGGAGGCGCTCCAATTAATCTTGCAACAGAATGTGATTCCATATACTCACTCATATCTATTCTTATCATATGTTTTTCATCATCAAAAAGTTCATAAGCAAGTGTTCTTGCTACCTCTGTTTTACCAACACCAGTTGGACCTAAGAAAATAAATGAACCAATAGGTCTATTTTCATCTTTAATACCTGATCTAGACCTTATAATAGCCTCACTAACAAGTTTTAAAGCTTTATCTTGACCTTTTACCCTTTTTTTCATATTTTCTTCTAAGTTTAACACTTTTTCTTTTTCACCCTGTGCAAGTTTAGTAATTGGTATGTTTGTCCATTTAGATATAACACGTGCTATATCTTCTTCTGTTACTCTATCACTTAGTATTTTATTTTCATTAGATTGTTTTAAATTATCTAATTTCTTTTCTAACTCTGGAATAGTACCATGACGTAGTCTTGCCGCTGACTCTAAGTCGTAATTATTTTCTGCCATGTCTAACTTGAATCTTGCATCTTCTAATTCTTTTTTTGTCTTTTTTATATCTTTTTGTATATCTTTTTCTTTTTCCCAGTCTGCTCTTAAAGATGATTCTTCTTCTTTCATAGAATTAATTTTTTCAGTTAGCTCTTTAACTCTTTCTTTACTAATATCATCTTTATCTTTTTTAATAGCTTCTTTTTCTATTTCAAGTTTCATTATTCTACG
>CADBMO010000095.1 GCA_902795755.1 uncultured Erysipelotrichaceae bacterium
AACTAAAAACTACACCAATTAAATATCGATGTAGTCATAGTTAAGAACTTTTTATTTTGTGTATAAATTTATCAAACCAGTTCTTAAAACTTCTTTTTATTTTTTTAAAATTTTATATAGTATATTATACAAAGTCATCGCTTCTTCATTAGTTAAATTAACGCATTTACTAATACCCTTTGGAACATCTAACGCTTTACGTTTTAAAATTTTTCCATCTTTTGTAAGTGATATAACAAGATTTCGCTCATCATACTCTGATTTGTTTCTTATTATATATCCTTTATCCTCTATCTTTTTTAAAAGAGGGGTTAAAGTACCAGAATCCAAAAATAACTTTTCACCTAATTCTTTTACGTTAACATTTTCATTTTCCCATAAAACAAGCATTACGATGTACTGTGTATATGTTAAATCTAACTTATCCAAAAATGGCTTATACTTTCTAATTACTTCTTTTGATGCTGCGTAAAGTGGAAAACATAATTGATTTTCTAGTTTTAGACAATCAAACATTTATTTTAATACTTCTTTAATCTCGTCTTTAGTTCTAAAACCAACTAATGTTTCTTTTAACTTTCCATCATCAAATATAAGCATTGTAGGTATTGACATAATACCATATTTTTCTGCTACCTCTTGGGCATCATCAACATCTAACTTATAAAAATTATAATCTTCAACTTCCTTTGCTACCTCATCAATTACTGGTGAAAGCATTTTACATGGGCCACACCATGTAGCAAAGCAATCTACGAATACTTTCCCTTTTTTTGTTTTTTCTTCAAATTCTTTTTCATTTATTTCAATAACTTCCATATTAATTCTCCATTTCTTTAATTGCCGTTGTTGCCGCGATAGAGCCATCCGCTACAGCGGTAGTTAATTGTCTTAAGCTTTTTACTCTTGCATCACCTGCAACATATATACCCTTTTTATTAGTATGTACATCATCAAGTGCTACTATATAACCTAATTTATCTAGCTCAACAATATTTTTAAATATTTCATTTTTAGGTTCTTGCCCTATAGCAATAAATAAACCATCTACTTTTATTTCTTTTTCATTATCATCATTATACTTTATGATAATACTTTCTAACTTAGAATTCCCATTTAAATTAACAACGTTTGCGTTTAAAACAAACTCAATATTACTCTTTGTTTTTAACTCTTCCACATATTTTTTTTCTGCCCTAAACTCATCTCTTCTATGAATCAAATATACTTTATCACAAATATCAGATAAATAAATGGCATCTTCAATAGCGGTATTACCACCACCAGTTACTGCTACCGTTTTATTTTTGTAAAAATTAGCATCACAAGTAGCACAATATGAAATCCCCCTACCTACAAAGTCTCTTTCTTTATCAATGTTCAACTTTCTATTTTCTGCCCCGGTTGCAAGTATAACAGCTTTAGCATTATAACTACCTTTATTTGTTACAACATTTTTATTTTCTTCTACTCTTTCAACTGTTTCATATTTTATTTCACAGCCTAATTCTTTTACTTGATTATAAAGGTTAGTAGCATAATCAAAACCAGAAATACTTTTAATACCAGGATAATTTTCTACTTTATTAGCATTAATAATTTGACCACCATAACTTTTAGCCTCCAATACTAATACTTTTTTATTTGCCCTTAGTGCATAAAGTGCCGCGGTAAGACCCGCTGGTCCTGCTCCTACTATAATTATATCGTACATAATATTCTCCTATAATAGTTTTTCAATTTTTTCTTCCAATTTTTCTGGCGTAACGGTAGGTCTAGATCTATATCTTACATACCCTAATCTATCAACTAAAAACTTCGTAAAATTCCATTTAATATCCTTTGTTAAAAAACCTTGTTTTTCTTTTTTTAAATAAGTGTATAAGGGATCCTCATCAGGGCCATTTACATTTATTTTTTTAAATCTATCAAAAGTGGTATTATACTTTAATGTACAAAACTCATTAATTTCTTTATCAGTACCAGGTGCTTGATTTCCAAATTGATTACATGGAAAATCTAGTATTTCAAAACCTTGATCCTTATATTTTTGATATAGTTTTTCTAACCCTTCATACTGTGGTGTAAATCCACACCCTGTTGCAGTATTAACAATTAAAAGTACCTTCCCTTTATACTTATTTAGTTTTACGTCATTGCCTTTTGAATCTTTTACAACGTAATTAAATAATTCCATATTATCCTCCTATATTTCATAATTAAATTGTACACAATTTAATTTGTTTTGTCAATAAAAAAAAGAAGATTAATATACTCCTCTTTTTTACATATTTTTTAAAAAACCTCTCCTGCTGGTGAAATTTGAACATTTATATCTCCATTAGTTATTTCCATAAACTCTTTTAACCCCTCACTCATTGATTCAGAGCCAGCACGTAAATTGATAAACCTGCTATTCCATAACTCTAAATGTACGTTTTCATTTAATCTCTTTGTGTATATTAAACATGTATGATCATAATTAATATCATCATCATTTTCATAATACTCACTAATTTCCATATACTTTTTATATAAAATCTGCGCAACTTTATTTTCTTCTAAACTAGTATATAACCTCAAATATTTTATTCTTGGGTTATTCTTTACTTCTTCTTTTGCCATCTCAATGGTATCTAAAAGAATTTGTTTACCAAAGCCATGCAGACGATACTCTTTTAAAACCCCATACCATCCTAACCATATAGAATCATCTTTATAATCACATTCTGTATATAATCCGGTTACCCCAATAATTACATCATTGTTATATACTAAATAATATTTATAATGTTCGTGATCTTCTATTGACATTTTATAACATGGATATGCAATTTCTCCTGGAAAAATCTTTAATTGTACCCTTGTTGCTAATATTATATTTTTATTATCAATTAATTCATATCTTAGATTCATATTTACTCCTATTCTACAAAATACATTTTAACATAAATATTAAAAAAAGTTCAATTTCTTGAACTTTTTTAATAATACTTTACATACGAAATGGTCTAGGTTCTGGATCATCGCCAATATATGGTACTGGCTCATCTTCAATACGTGGCTTTTCTTCACGTTTTGTTACTACAATTCTTAATAATTCAATCAAATCATCTGCGGTTAACACACCATTTTTAAGCAACGACTTTAAAAATTCCAAAGTTCTTTCCTTATCCTTTTTTGATGGTTCACCAGGTGCAAACTCTGGTGCAATACTAGGAGTTTCCTTTACATACTCTTTTGCTCCTAAATACTTTAATGCCTCTGTTAAAATACTATCATCTAACTGATTTCTTCTAATTAATATTTTTAAAAACTCTAACATATCTCTTTTTTCTTCGCTCATTTTTATACCACCTTTACTATGCTAATTATATCTCAATTAATTCATAATCACAAGTACCTAATCCTAGTTCTTCAGCATACTCTGTGATATGTCTTCCCTCTCTACTATCTACTCTTTCTTTTAATTCTTCTTTGCCTGGATCAGCACTATTCCATATTGCATCAATAAAGGCTTGATCATTTGCAACTGGGTCAAGTGATGCAAATATACCAATATCTTTCATTACTGGATCGCCTTGATTTTCATCACAGTCACAATCAACAGAAAGTGCATTTGCAACCGTTATATAAACAATTGGCTTACCCTCTTCTTTTAAATAGTCTGCAACAGCTTTAGCAGCTTCTGCCATTGACTCAATAAAATCTTTTTGTTCATAAGATACACTCCAACATTTATCTGGATCATCTGTTTGTCCACAAGAATGAATATATGCCTTACCATTTCTTGATGCAATACCAATTGATTGGTTTTTAAGATTTGCACCAAAACCTCCCATTGCATGACCTTTACCATGGGCAAGGTTAATTATCGCATCATA
>CADBMO010000096.1 GCA_902795755.1 uncultured Erysipelotrichaceae bacterium
AAATTCTAATTTTTCTTCGCTAGGATTATCAAAATCATATCTTTTAATCCTCAATTCATCTACATAATTTCTTATGTCAGCAGCTTCAGCATATAACACATCTAAATCCTTACTATATACTAAATCTACGCAATTATTACCATTTTTATTTGGTCCCATTTTAAATGTATATTTACTAAAAAATAAATCTGGTAATAAAACATCGTATGTTTTATTTAAATTCCATATTAAATTCCTTTTAAAACTATTTTCATTGCTATTACTTATATGATTAAAATCACGGTACGATGTAAATCTTAAAATAGATCTTAAAGAACCATGATAAACTGGTATCATCTTATCATCAGCGCAAAGAAACAAATAATATTTTTTATTAAAATTTTTTAAGTAATCTCTTTCATACTTTTTCTTGGTCATAGAAACCTCCTACTTATATAATACCATTTCTTTAAAAAAAAAGGAATATTACGCATATTCCTTCTCATAGTTTTCTTTAAATTGTGTCAAGTTATTTAATATTTCTTTTTTCATTTTAGATATGTTTAATCCCTCGTTAAACCTTTTTGCAATTGCATCTTTTGGCAAATATGCATCACCTTTAATTTTTATATATAATTCTTTATATCTAATCGCAACATCTCTTTTTCCCTCGGATGTTTGACCAATCTTCTTTAATAAAACCGCCAAATTGTCTTTATCCGTTGCAAGGGATGCTATCATTAATTTATCACCTTTTAAAGTTGGAAACATTCCAGAAGCATCGTATGTATCCATCATTTTTATTACTTCTTTTTCTTTTAAATAAGTTTCATATAAGTATTTGAAAAAATTATATCTTAATTTTATACCAATGTTATCATTTGAAATCATTAATGCCTGTTTAAACGAGGCCTCATCAAGCATTACACTTTTTATTTCCTCTTTTAATTCCTTAGGCGTTATGTAAGTTACATCAGCATCGTACCTAAAAATGATTGGTAAGGTTTTATTATCTATCATAAGGGTAAAACACTCTTTTAAATAGTTTTCATCATCTAAATTAACCTTGTTGCTTATTATTGACTTTATATAAGTCTTTAACTCGTTTGGTAAGCAATTATACATAGTCAAACAATTATTATAATTAGACGTATATTTATCCATATCTTTTAATCCCATTGATAGTATTGGAATCATAAACACATGCCCATATTTATTCATACTTCTAAAGTATAAAGTATAGTTTTTATTTAACCCCATGTTATCCTCCTACTTTATTACAATAATAATATCATCTTTATAAAAAAAACGCAATTTATATGCGATTTTTTTTAAATACAAATAATTTATTAGTAACATAATTATATATAAACATAATAAATGAACCAATTATTTTAGCAGCAAAATTTCCTAATTTAAAATACTTAATTAAAAAGGTAAGTACTAAAGAATCAAGCGGAAATCCTATTACTCTTACAACGATAAAAGTAGTAAGCTGAGCTGCTTTTGTTCGTCTAGTTCTAGGTTTTGCATCAAATACTTCTCTATCTAGTATATACAAAACTGTAAAAGAAACAGTATATGAAATAAAGTTTGCTAGCAAGTAGTTTCCATTTGTTACTTTATCAACAATAAAAAATACAATATATAATATAATCGTACTTATAAACGAAACAATGTTATAGTCAATAAATTCTTTGTTAGCGTAATAAAACTTTTCTAACTTAGACCTTTTTTTAAATAATTTCATATATTTCACCAAAAAAATTATATCATAAAAAAAAGATTAATACTACATTAATCTTTTTTTGCATTATGTATTTGAATACCTAAATATATTACCATTACTAATAGCATGCCAAATAATACTGATAATGCCGTTAACCAAGTCTTATTATATTCACTTAATTTAATATTTTTTATACCGCCTATAAATGACTCTGCTTTTGTAGTGGTTTTTATAGCACTATCATTACTACTACCACTTGATTTCTTATATTTATGTATTACTATCTCTTCATTAGTATCTATACTATCATCAGAAGAACTTTTCTTAGTAGTAGCCTTTGTTGTGCTTTTAGTTGTTGTAACAGGTCTTTGCGTTTCTAAATCATCACGATCTATTACTATAACAGGTCTTACACCAAATAAGTTAGTATTTGGTTCAACACCTTGAAATCCATTTGGCGAAAAATATATTATTTTTCCAGATTCATCGACAATCCCAGTCCATGAACTCATTTGCTTTAACAATACTTCCTCAAATGATTTTTCTAAATTATCATAATCCATTGTATAAGCATTATTAAACATATATACAAATGTTTCATAATCAAATAATTTAACTTTTAATGTTTGTTTATTATTGTTATCAATTAAATATTTTTGATAATTATTTAAAATTTCATTAATTGGTGAATTATTATCAACAACATAATAATTTGAAGGAATTTCTTTATCTCCCATAATTAAAGATTCACTAACATAATCTGATTTAATACTTCCGTCAGCATTTAACCAATATTTATTATCAGAAAACTTAGTAACCCCAATGTATCTAGCCTCTCCATCTGCCTTTCCTTTTGCATATTTACTTTGTAGTCCATAACCTTTTTCATCTTTACTTATACTTATGTATTTATTTGTTGATGGATAATAAATATCTCCTACGTATAAATTATACTTTGCCATCATTATAACCTTATTATTTCTATAACCAACAACTTCAAAACATTCATCTTTTAAACATATTTCTTGGCCATATTTATAAGGCATCCCTCTATCAGATGGTATTTCACTTTTGTTAATGGTTAAAACTGGTCTAACACCTTGAATTAATATCTCTTCAGTTGTATAACCTGAACCAAAATATGAATTACCATTCCAAAAATAATATACATTTTTACCACTTGTAGCAGTTCCTAGCCAAAATGTTGTTTGTTTAAACCAAGCAGGAGCTTGAGAGCACGTATATTTTTCTTCTTGGCATCCTAAGTTTATTGCCTGATCAAGTGTTAACAAACTCATTTTCGCACTTTGTAATTTTAAATCATTATTAAAATAGTTTTCATATGATTTGATAGGTCCCCACAATTCAGAAGATTCATCAAATACGTATGCAGGATAACTATCCCCATATTTTAAAGGGTCATTAGGTTTTCCAGTCTCTTCATCATGCCAATAACCAAAAGAGTCTTTACTTTCTCTTTTATCAAATAATATTTGACCTGTTGAAACAGTATCACCATCTACCGCTGCAGACATTCCTGCAGCAGCTACAGATTGAAGCCCATATCCTGGAGTACTAGGATCTAAAGTGACTCTATAATCATTTTCAGAGTAAACAGAATCGTCTGCTTTATGATAACGTCTTTCTCCGACTAACAAATTATATTGTGCTAGCGCAGATATAGTACCATCATGATTATCACTTATTACAATAAAGCACTCGTCTGCAAAACAAATCTTATCACCAATATCATATGTATCTGATGCTGTACCTTTTAATTTTATTATATTAAGTTTATATGCGCCAAGTATTAATAGCCCAATAACTGCTATTAAACAAAAAACACACATAATAATACTTGTTTTCTTTAGTTTAGAATCAGCTAGTTTTGGCCTTCCAACACTTCTTTTTTCTTCTTTATACATATTATAACACCTACTTTTTCTATTATTATGTTACTATACATATTTATAATACAATAAAAAGTTCAAAGTAGTCAAGAAAGCAAATAATTGTTGTAAAATTTTATGTAAAAAAAGAAGCTTATTTAGCTTCTATAATTAACTTAATAGCAGTTCTTTCCTCACCATCTATTATGATATCAGTAAAAGCTGGTATACATATTAAATTCTTACCAGATGGTGCTACAAAACCTCTAGCTATTGCAATACCTTTAATGGCTTGATTAATTGCTCCTGCGCCAATAGCTTGCATTTCAACTGAGTTTTTTTCTTTAAATATGTTAGCAAGTGCTCCTGCCACACTACTTGGGTTTGACTTTGATGAAACTTTAAGTGTTTCCATGATATTCCTCCTTAATTATTAGTCATTATAATATTATGAAAAAAAAAGTATCATATGATACTTTTATTGATTAAACATATCTATTACTTCTGATAGACGTGTTATTTCTGGATAATCACTATTTTCCTCTTCTTTTACAAACTTTATTCCAATACCAAGTTTTTTTTGCCATTGCTTAACATTTCCAGAATAATCATCAATTAAAATTGCTGAGGCTGGATTTACCACTTCCGTTTTTGGCACTTGTTTAGGTACACTAACAATCGTTACTTGTGGTAATTTTTTATGTAAATACTTTATTTTAGCAATCATCTCTTTTGTAGAATTAATATGTGTTAATATATAAACATTAAACTTTTTAGATGCACATATTTTCTTTATTTCATTTATGCTATCATTGATTTCATCAGTTTCTTTAATTAATTTATCCCAATTAACGTTTCTAAAATATTCCATAACTGCATCTTGATCTTTTTTATCTATTCCAGCTTTTTCTATTTCCTCATATGATTTAGTCATAGTATCTAGTATTACACCATCAAAGTCTATGTATAATTGTTTCATTTTTTAATTCCTCCCAACTTGGTATTAATTTATAAGTTAATACTTCCTTAGTAATTGGATGCAACAATTCTAACTTATATGCATACAACCTAATTAATTCATTATTTTTATTACCATATTTTTGATCTCCATATAATGGATATCCTATGTTTTTAAACTGAACTCTTATTTGATTATACCTACCAGTTATTAAATTTATTTTAACAATTGTTCTATCATTATAATATCCAATTACCTCATAGTTTAATTCTGCTTTTTTTGCACCTTTAAAGTTTTTATCAACAACTTTAGATATTCTTAATTTTTCATCTTTATATAAATAATCAACTAACGTACCTTCTTTTTTAGAAAGAATACCATCTAAAACCGCAACATATGTTTTTTTTATAACATTATTTTTTATTTGCTCATTTAATCTTTTTGCCGCTTTACTAGTTTTGGCAAAAACCATTATTCCGCCAACCATCCTATCAAGTCTATGAACTAATCCAACGTATACGTTACCAGGTTTATT
This sequence comes from uncultured Erysipelotrichaceae bacterium, assembly GCA_902795755.1. Lineage (GTDB taxonomy): Bacteria > Bacillota_I > Bacilli_A > RF39 > UBA660 > Aphodocola. The sequence continues at coordinate 5,091 of CADBMO010000096.1, forward strand.
ATATTTATCTTTTATATACTTTTTTACTATAGTTAATAAATCTTCATCACCAGTAATATCTGATTGCGATAAAATATTAGGTGATTTTTCTACTACTATAATATGATTATCTTCATATAAAACATTAAGCTTATTCATTTTCCCAGCGACCATATATACCACACGGTAAAACCAATTCACTATTCGTCATTGGTAGACCTATTTCACCAGATGTTACTATACCCTTCGTTTTATTATTAATAGTTAGATTTAATATGTTTTCTAAAACTTTTGAAGATAATCCTGTTGTATAAGAGTTTATTAAAAAGAATAACGGGTTATCACTTAATACTTCCTCACACAATTCTATTAGTGGATATAAATCTTTTTCGATGTCCCATACTTCTCCATTAGACCCTCTTCCATATGATGGTGGATCCATTACGATAGCATCATATTTATTACCACGTCTTATTTCTCTTTTAACAAACTTTACTACGTCATCAACAATAAATCTTACATATTTATCTTCCAAATTAGAAGCTATAATGTTTTCCTTAGCCCAAGATACCATACCTTTAGATGAATCAACATGTACAACATCTGCGCCTGCATACGCACATGCAACGGTTGCTCCACCTGTATATGCAAATAAATTAAGCACTTTAATTTTACGATTACTAGATTTTATCTTATTAATCATATAGTCCCAGTTAATAGCTTGTTCTGGAAATAGACCAGTATGCTTAAATCCCATTTGTTTAATATTAAAAGTTAAATCTTTATATTTTACTTGCCAGTTATCTGGTAAATTATTTATGGTTTGCCAATGCCCACCACCTTTATTACTTCTATGATACACAGCATCTGCTTTATTCCACATATCTGGATTATTCTTTTTATTCCATATAATTTGAGGATCAGGTCTATCAAGAATATATTTGCCCCATCTTTCTAACTTTTTACCGTTTGACATATCTAGTATTTCATAATCTTTCCAACCATTTGCAATTTTCAAAAGTATCACCTCTATAAGCTGATTATATCATTATTATTATTATTTTAAAAGAAAAAAAGACCAAATGGTCTTAATAAGAATCAATATTGATACTAACTCTTTTATTATCATTAATATAAGAACTTGCTTGAACGATAGTACGTATTGCCTTTGCTGTTCTTCCTTCTCTACCAATTACTCTTCCCATTTGATCTTCTGGTACAAGTACTTGTATTTGTATTTCATCTTCTTTTTCAGAAGGAAACTCTTTTACTGTAATACTTTCTCTATCTTCAACCAATTCTTCTACTATCTTTTGTGTTAATTTTACTAATTTCATAATTATTTTCCTTGTTTTTCTTCTGCAAATTTTTTCATGATTCCAGCTTTAGAAAGAATGTTTCTAACTGTGTCTGTAGGAGTTGCCCCATTTCTTAACCATTTCATTGCTAATTCTTCATCTATTTTAGTTTCAGATGGATTAGTAAGTGGATTATAAGTACCTACTGTTTCAATAAATCTTCCATCCCTTGGACTTCTAGAATCAGCTGCTACTATTCTGTAAAAAGGTGCCTTTTTTGCTCCCATTCTTTTTAATCTTAATTTAACTGCCATTCGTAAACTCCTTCCTGTTACATCTTCATTTTAACATAGCTAAAAATATGTGTCAACCTTTTTTGGTTAACATCTTTAAATTATTTATTTAAAAAGGATTTTACAAGAAATCCTCTTTAACTTCTTTATCTATACTCTCTTGTGCAGTATCCATATCATTATCTAATAAATCCCATGGATCTTCTGAATCATCAACTGCTATTCTCATTTTAGTGTCATTAACTACTTCTACCCCTAATTCTTTTTCTATATCAAATTCTATTACATCATCTTTAATATTTACGTTATTACAATTTGGTTCTTTTAATACCCTTATTATTATATCGCTTCCGTCTAGATCTGAATCGTTTTTTAAATTAATGTTAGCCTCTTCAGTATATTCCACGTTTTTAGTTGCTACTGCTGTTTTTTTATCATCATCATACGAATACCATATATTAACGTCATAACTACCATCAATTACTACTTTCTTATTTTTTACACTACCTTTAAACTTATGATTAATAACCCAACATCCTAATACATTATTAGCATTATTTTCAGTTAATAGTGTATATGTATTATTAAAACTCTTTTTAGCTTTACCAATAATAGCTTTTGTAACTATTTCTTTATACATAGTTTTTCCTCCTCATTTTAATCTATGCATACACACAAAAAAAGTGCCTAAATAGCACTTTTATTTTCTTCTTTTTTTACGTTTTAATAACGTATATATTCCAGCACCCGCTAATAATGTAACACCAAATGGAGACGAATCATACATTGTTTGCAAAGCATCACGTTCAAATTTATGATTATAATTATTATCTTTACTATCTTCGTACTTGGTGCTCTCTTTTTGTTCTTTTTTGGTATAATCTACATATGATAAATCAACATCTACATGGGATTTAATACCAAAGTTTTCTCCTTTAGATGTACTTTGATGCATATCATAACTATTTTCAAAGTGATTAGGTTGCTCCTTAACAATTTCATCATATGTATGTATATTTAGGTAATAATTACCTCTTTTACTACATCCAGCAATCCATAATTCAATACCCTCTAAATTAACTTTGTCCTTTATGTAGTTTTTATAAGCAGATTCACTACAATATAACCCAGGAACATAACCATGTTTTAATACTTTTTGTTTCCAATCTTTTATCATATAATCAATTTCTTTTGTAGTGAATTCAGAAAGCCTAATATCTAATAAACTTGAATTTTCCAAATCAAAATATAATGGATAATCAAATTTCTTATCTTTAATCCTACTCATTGCAAAATCACTTTGATTTGACACTTCCCTTTTAAATTCTTCAAAATTATCATTATGAGAAATATCATTATAGTGATACATTCCAACAGGAATATTTCTTTGAATGCAGTTTTTATAATGTGATTCAAAGTGTCTGTCACTTGTGAGCCCATGACCATCTCTTATAATAACAAAATCAACTTTTTTTGCCACATCATTCCAATTAATAGTATTTGGAACTTGCCAGTGTGATATATCAATACCCAATAATGGTTTATCTAGTTTCTTAAATTCATAATTAGAGGATTCTTTTGATAAATTACTTGCAATTGATGATGGTATTATAATTTTTAAACCTGGTATAAAATCCTTTTCTTTAATACCATTATAATCTAATAATTCTTTAACACTTAAACCAAACTCAAATGCTAAGTTTTGTAACTCATCATCTTCTTTAACTACATATGTTGAGTCTGCAACAAATGAAGATTTATTATTAAATGATTCATTTTTAATAATTGGATTACAATTATATCCAGGCTTTTTATTCTTTATTTTACCATTTAATTGTTTAACAATGGTATAATTACCAGTAAATCTAACTTTTTTACTTTCTTTTATTAAATATACATCATAATCACCTATATTAAACGAACCTGTTTGTTCACCATAATTTGCTAATCTAATTAAGTTAGAATCCTTACCAGTGACACCAACAAACATACCATTTGTAGAACACTTAAGCAAGAAATCATTAATTAATCTAATCATAACATCAGGCATAAGTGATTTAGATTCTATAATATTATCAATATTTAAGTATACTGGAAAATCAACATCATATTTTTCAACAATTGATTTAGCGTAATCAACATCTTTATATATTTCATCTTGAGTTTTAGCATCACTATCAATGATAATACCAAATGAAATGTCATGTTTATTACATTTTCTCATTTTTTTATCTTGTTTATATGTTTTAACAGTATCATGATCACCTACGTTAAACAAAACAAAGTTTTCTTCTTTTACTTTTGAATCATAATGTAAATTAATATCTTCATATCCAATTTTATTTTGTTGTTTTTCTACTTGTTTTTTATTTCCACATCCAGAAAAAGTCATTATAGTAGGTAAAACAAGTGACGCTGCAATAGCTTTTTTCAAACCCATAGTCTCCTTTTTCAAAATGAAACCCCCTTTTTTTATGCGCGCTATCATAACAAAAAAAAGACTATCTGTCAATAGTCCTTACTTATTCTCTAACTTTGCTAATACACCTTTTGTAACGTCTACTGCCTTTTGTCTTACGGCCTCTGCTGCTTCCTCCACAACAGGTGTTGCTTTCTTTTTAGCATATGCAACTAAATCGTCAGCTTTTGATTTTAAATCAGCAGCCTTCTTTTTAGCAATTTTTAATGCTTTTTCCTTATCTAGATCTTTAATTTCATCAATTATATCTGATACTTTCTTTTCAATTTCTTCTTTTACTTCTTTAGCATCTAATTCCTTTACCTTATCAAGTAATTCTTCTGTCTTTTCTTTTAATGCTTTTCTAGTTTCTTTACCAGATTTTGGTGCAAATAAAACACCTAAAGCTCCTCCAATAGCTACTCCTAATGCCAATTTTCCAAATCCACTTTTTTTACTCATCGTTTTCTTCCTCCTCTATTTTTTTTCTTTTCTTTTTAAACAATTTTTTAATAAATATCATTACTGAATCTGATATAACCTCTGTTAGAGCAGATAATTTATCAGTAACGCCATCTACAACACGAAATACACCTGATAATGATTTCACTTTTGCATCGACATCATCAACTATATCTCCTATTTTATTCATTGTTTTAATTACTTTTACACAAATAATTATTAGTAAAATAATTAACACACATAATAATATATACACTAAAATTGGTAAATATGTACTAAGAAAGTTCTCCATTATTCGTCACCATCCTTAGGATATACTGTTTCTATTAGATTAAATAAGTCCTGTTCTTTTGTTTCTTCATCATCATCTTCTTCATCAGAAGTGTCTTCTTTTTTATCTACTTTTTCATCTACGTTTATTTCTTTAAAATTAACGCTTGGTAAAATCATATCATCGTCTGACTCTTCAGTTGATAGTTCGTCTTCCTCAACTTCTTTAACTTTTTCTTTTCTTGATTTTCTTGAAAGCTTTTCTTCTGGTTCCTTACTTTCTACTTCTTCATCAGCTTTGGTTTCTTCTTTTTTCTTTTCAACCTTTTCTATTTTTTCATCAAGTGTTCCATAAGCTTTTTTTCTAACGTCATCAATCGACATTTCTTCTTGGTTATTTAAAGCAATGTCAACAGTTTTTTTATCATCAGTTATATGATTTCCATTTTCATCTAATAATCCGTATACTGGTGATATATTAGGGCTTGGTTTAAACCTTCTACCTTCTTCTTTTCTTTTCCTGCTTCCTTGATATAATAATGGTTGCTCTATAACAGGTTCCACAATTGTTGGTTCTTCTTTTTGAGGAAACATAAAATCATCATCTGTAAGTTCTGGAATAGTAAACTCTTGTTTTTCTACCCTTGTTTGTCTAGATTCTCTTTCTATATCCTCTTTTTTAGGAAGGTTTTCAAAATCACTATCAAAATTATAGCTGTAGTCATCTTCTTCCAATATTGAAGTAGCCTTTATATCAGGCTCTTCAAAAACAGGTTCTTCTATTTCCTTTTTATGCTTTTTTTCTTTTTTTTGCTCTTTTTTATCTTCTTTTACGACTTCTTCGTCAAATAAGAAACTTTTCATTTTATTTAGCTTATTTTTTAATCCCATAAAATTCACCTTCCTTAATTGGATTTGTTTGACCTTGACTCATCATATTTATCATACTCTTCAACATACTCTATGAAGTTTCCATCTTTTTCTTTGTTTTTAAACAGTTTATATACTTCTTCTTTAGAACCAAGAGTTCCTTGCTCATACATCTTGGTTAATAATGAATCATTAAATTTTATACTAGATAATATATAACTTATATTAGTAACCGTATCATCTAGGTCTTTTTTATCAATATATGTTTCAATACTTGCATAATTATACATCATCTTTATAAACATTTTATTATTAGTTTTATCTATTTCTAAATAACCAGTTTTACCTTTGTACGCTATCTTATCAGAATAATACTTATTCTTTTTTACTTTATAAGTAATTGGTGTTTTATAGTAATAATTAACCACATCAACGTATAAATAATACTTATTATTACCACTTTTTAAGACTTCGTTATCATCTTTCGAATCAATTCTTACAACACCTTTTGGAGCATAATACTTATACCCATTACCAACCATATTGTGCATTTTTACTTTAAGAGGCAATATCATAAGCATTTTTTGCTCAGTTGATAGTTTATCTACCCTTGTTATGCTAGGTACATTAAATGAACATCCACTCAGTATCAACAAGAGAGAAAGACATAACAACAATTTTTTCATAGTCTCACCTACTCTATTAATTATTATATCAAAAAATATAGAAAAGTAAAATACTTTCTACCTTTTATAAGCTTCTAGTCTACATATTTTTGTGTTTTTTTCTATAAATCTTTTTTCATATTCAGTTCTAACGTTATCTTCAGGCTCATTTTTATATAAATCCATGGTAACATTTTTTAAAACATAACCATAATTACTAAGAGATTCGATTGAATATGCAAATAAATCAATATTGTCAGTTTTTTGAAATATCTTTTTTTCATCCTTAAATATTAAATCATACTTTTCTAAAAACAACTTTGAAGTAAGTCTCCTTTTAGCATGTCTGTTTTTAGGCCATGGATCAGAAAAATTAAGATATATAGTATCAATTTCCCTATCAAACACATCATCAATATCTGAAGCATCCATATTAATCAAATACAAATTATCAAGTTTTAACTCTTCTAATTTTTGTACTGCCCTTACCAAAACACTAGAAAACATTTCTATTCCTATAAAATTAACGTTCGGGTATTTCATTGCCATACCTATTATAAAGTCCCCTTTACCCATACCTATTTCTATAGATATTGGGTTATTATTATTAAATAGTGTATTATATTGACCTTTATACTCATAAGGATTTTTTATAACGTATTTACTAGCATTTACAATATTATCAGCATCTTTTACTTTTTTAAGTCTCAATTAAATCACCTACATTTTATTATACACCAAAATAAAAAAATATCATATAATTAAATGAATACCTAAAAGTAAGGAGTGATAACATGAAAAATGATAGAGCTGGTTTTATTTCTAATGCAGCATTCTTCCCTAATGGTTATTTTCCTATGAACCAAATGATGGGGCCAAATTATATGAATGACAACAATATTGAAAACAGATTGTCTTCTTTAGAAAAAAAGGTAACACAACTAGAAAATCGTATTACAAGATTAGAAAATCCATACCAAAATAATAACAATTATCAAACAAGTCAAAACAATACACCATATAATGGAGATATGTATATGATGTAAAAAGGGCCAATTATTTAATTGGTCCTTTTTTGTTCTGCTCTTCATACTTATTAACAAGCGCAGTTAATTCATCTATCTCACACATTCTAAGTTCATTATAATTTTTATCAAAAAAACATGACTTTAAATAAGTTTTATACTTATTATTAACATACATATTATCAATTACGTCAATTATATCTTTTTCACTTACTATATTATTGTTTTCATAAGCGTTTAACAAATTATTAGCCTCATTTCCAAACATTCTTAAGCTTGAATAATTACCATTATTAAAATCACGTATTAAAGATGATTTATATGCATCATTTATGTTCAATGAATATATGTATTTAATAATTTCATTTCTTAATTTTTTTGCACTTAATTTTGAATAATCAGGTTTAATAAATTGTACGTTATTCTTCTCAATAATTTCTCTTCTTTTTAAATTAATGTAATTACTTGCCATAACCGCAGCATACTTATCAATAACTTCATCATTATCATTATAATTAATATCATAATGATTATTCTTTAAATAATCTTTTATTTCGTTTAATATTTTGTTTTTTTTAGATTCTGTTACTCTTAATTTTCCATCACTAAACTCTGTAACATACTGGAATGTATTATTTTTTAAACTAAATTTGTTAGCACTATTAGCATAAAAATAAGTATTAATTATATTTTTAATAACTTTATTTTTTATAAAATCAAAATCGTTATGAGTTTCTTCATTTTTATTAGTATGATAATCAATCATTCTTAGTATAGCATCATTAAATGTTCTACACACCATACCATATTTTTTCATCAATTGAGCGATATATTCATGCACGTCAACGTCTAATGAATCAGTATCATAATCCTTCCCAAACAGCTCTTCAATTGATGCATCCCTACCACCTATTTTATTAACATATCTATAAAGGTTTGTATCTTTTATTTCATTAACTACATCATTAGATACAAATATAGCATGCATATTACCAACTAAGTAATAGTACTGTGCTTTTCGATAATAATTCATATAATCATTATTGCCATATAATATTTGCTTTCTAGCATCATCAGATAAATCTACTTTGTTTAAGTCTGCTATCAAAGCATCTTTTATACTTGCTATCATATGAATCACCTCTATTTTGATTATAGCAAAATTACTTAACCTCGTAAATAATCATAGCTGAAAAACAATAAATTTGATCTTCACCGTTTACTGCAATTGACACTTGATACTTAATATCAATTAACTCTTTATCAATAATAAATTCATTTACTACTTCTTCTAAATCGCTTTCTATATCACAATCAAATACTTTTACCCTCATATTATCACCAATTATATAATAATCAATTAATAATTAAAAAAATGTCAAAAAAAATAGCTAAATTAGCTATTTTTTATCTTTGCTTCGTATTTTTTTCTTTCTTCTGTTTTTAGTATTTTCTTTCTCATTCTAAAGTTTTCAGGTGTTACTTCTACTAACTCATCTGAATTTATATAATCTAAACATACTTCTAAAGATAGCTTTCTAGGCCTTTTTAATACTACGGTATGATCTTTACCAGCACTTCTTGTATTAGTTTGTTGCTTTTGTTTTACAACGTTTACTGCAAGGTCATTTTCTCTTGTATTTTCACCAACTATCATGCCTTCGTATACTTCGGTACCTGGCTCTATAAACATAATACCTCTATCTTCTAACTGTCCAAGTCCATATGCTGATGCTTTACCATTTTCCATTGAAACAAGAACACCTAGTTTTCTTTCTCCTACTACAGCATCTGCCATAGGCATATACTCTTTAAACGTATGATTTATTATTCCATAACCCTTTGTCATGGTCATAAAATCGGTCATAAAACCAATAAGTCCACGTGATGGGATATCGTAACTTAACCTTACTTGATTACCTACATTATTCATACTTATCATATTAGCACCACGAGTACCTAGTGCTTCTATAACAGAACCAACACAGTCTTCTGGAACTTCTATTTGTAAATCTTCATATGGTTCACATAAAACGCCATCTTTTTCCTTAACAATAACTTCTGGTTTTGAAACTTGCATTTCAAATCCTTCTCTTCTCATGTTTTCAATTAGTATTGAAAGGTGTAATTCACCACGACCAGATACTATCCAACTTTCGGTATCATTTTCTCTAACTTTTAATGATACGTCTCTTTGCGTTTCTTTCATTAGTCTTTCTTCTAGTTTCCTAGCGGTTACAAATTTACCTTCTTTACCTGCAAATGGTGAGTTGTTAACACCAAATGTCATTTGTAGGGTTGGTTCATCTATCCTAAGTATTGGAAGAGCTTCTTCTTTTCCAATATCACATATAGTCTCCCCTACTGATATATCAGGTAACCCTGCTATTGCAACTATGTCACCTGCTACTGCTTCTTTAACTTCTATCCTTTTTAAGCCTAAAAATCCAAATAATTTTTGAATTCTAAACTGTTTAATAGTACCATCTAATCTAACACACGAAACCATTTCATTTTCTTTTATAGTACCCCTAGTAATACGGCCAATTCCTATTCTTCCTACATAATCATTATAATCAAGTAATGCAGGTTGAAATTGTAGTGATCCATTTACATCACTACTTGGTGCTGGTACTTCCTTAACAATCAAATCAAGAACTGGATCCATAGTATGCTTTTGAGTAGATAAATCTTTATCAAGTGATGATGTACCATTTATTGCAGATACGTATACAACTGGAAATTCTAATTGTTCATCATCTGCACCAAGTTCAATAAACAATTCTAATACCTCATCTAAAACTTCATCTATTCTAGTAGATGGTTTATCTATCTTATTTATTGCAACTATTGGTTTAACACCAGCTTCCAAAGCTTTTTTAAGTACAAATCTAGTTTGTGGCATAGTTCCTTCATAAGCATCAACCACTAATAAAACACCATCAACCATGTGCATTATTCGCTCTACTTCTCCACCAAAGTCAGCATGTCCAGGAGTGTCTAAAATATTTATCCTAACCCCTTTATAATTAATTGCAGTAGTTTTAGCAAGTATGGTAATTCCTCTTTCTCTTTCAATGTCATTAGAATCCATTGCTCTTTTTTCAACTTCTTCATTCTCTCTAAATGTTCCAGACTGCTTCAATAATTCATCAACAAGTGTAGTTTTACCATGGTCAACATGGGCAATTATTGCAACATTTCTAATTTCCATATATAACACCTTCTTTTTACAACTTTTTAATTATAGCACAAATATTAAAAAAACAACAAAAAAAGTGAATATTTTTTAATATTCACCTAGACTTTTATATTACTTTTAATGTTATATGCATCCGCCATCGCCTTAGTAATCTTTAGCTTTATTGAAATATTTCCTTCTCTAAATTGAGATACACTTGATATTACACCTTTATTTTGACTTTGACTTGCTAAGTCTGATGCCAATTTATTAGTAGGATTATCATAACTAAAATAATATTCTTCTAATAATGGATGTTCTGCCATCATTTCTGCCGCAACAATAATTAAACTATTAGTTCCAGGTGTAATATAATAATCATACTCTACATCTACCACTGGTTTATGTGTGTAATTATAATCATCTGCAGCAATTCTATCAAATACTTTTATTTGAGCAATATCACCAGCTTGTTTACTTAATTCGCCTACTATTTCAATTTGGTCAGGAGTTGTACCTAGTTTTTTTGCAATTATCTCTTTACTAAAATCTCCATTTTGTATTTCGTATTCTACTAAATCATATTCTCCATAATCACTTGCTACATCAGAAACTGAAGTTGGCTCAACTGTTTTTACGTCATTTTTATGTATATTAATACCTGAATAAGTAGCAATTACCACTAGTATTCCTAATGCTGCAATTGCTATTTTTAACTTTTTACCAGTAGGAAGTGTTTCATGTAATCCATCTGTATTTTTCTTTTTATTATCTCTTTGTGGTGCAAACCCATTTATTGCACTAGGTAGTTTTATAATTTTATCAGATTCCATTTTATTTGAATCTCCATATTTTTTTACCGGTTCATTATCAAAATCATTGATTAAGCTGGCTAAATCTCTACCCGTCAGTTTTGTGGTATTTTCATACTTATTTTTTTCTTGAACAGTTGCAACGTACATTTTATACTCTAATTGTAGTTTTCTTCGTGTGCTTAGATCAACCACTTTTCTAAGTTCTTCAAAAGCCGCACTTATCTCTTCAAAAGTAGAATATATATTTAAATTATAGTCAAACCCTTCTTTTTTACCAATTTCGTTTAAAATTTTGTATATAGGTTTATTGCTATTATACATATGACTATCACCTACCATCTATATATAATAATAACAAATTATAAATAATTAGTAAAGAAAAAAGAAGTATAAAACTATACTTCTTGAACCACCGTAATAATCATTGGCTTACATTCTGTTTGCTCATATAAATATGAACTTAAACGTTCTCTAATACCAAGTTTTATCTTGTTATACTCAACATAGTTATTTATTGTGTTTTCTTCAATTACCTCAGAAGATATCCTCTTCATCTCTTCAATTAAATCCGCACTTTCTTTAACGTATATAAACCCACGTGTTAAAACTTCTGGTTTTGCTAGTACTTCCTTCGTTTTTTTATCAAGAGTAGCACAAATAATAACAATACCATTATCAGATAATAATTCTCTATCTTTTAATACAAGTCCACCAATATCTTGATACTGGTTACCATCTATTAATATATCATCTACTTTTACTTTTTCATGATTATCTTGTAATTTACCATTAACAATATTTATAACATCACCATTTTGTTTTAGTAATATATTTTCTTTTGGCATTCCAACATGGTATGCAGCATCAGCATTTTTTATCATATGCCTATATTCACCTTCAACAGGCATATAATACTTTGGATTCATTAAATCAAGCATAAGCATAATATCTTCTGATGAAGCATGATGCAACAGGTGATCTTTTTTAGATAACGTTACAACGTTAACACCTTTTTTAGAAATATCATCTATTACTTTAATAGCTAACTTTTCATTATAATCATTAACTGGTTCCATTAATAAAACGGTATCATTTTCTTTTATTTTAACGTATTTATCATAACCATTTATAATTCTATTAAGATTCATAAATGGCTTTTCCCTTTCATTTGAAATAAGTATTACGGCATCTTTATCATCTATGTTTGATAAATCACCTATTCTACTTTTATCAAAATCAATAATTTTATTTGCTAATACATAGTTAACCATATTTTGAAGCTTATGCCCCATTACAACTACTCTTCTAGTCGTTTTAGCAACTTCCTTAAATAACTCTTCCATTCTAGATACGTGAGCCGTAAAAACGTTTACAATTATTCTATCTTCAGTTTTAGATAGTGTATCTTTGATTAGTTTACTAATACGATTTTTTGGAGATGTATATCCAACTTTATCAGCATACATACTTTCTCCTAATAAGCATAAAACACCTTGTTTACCAATATATGCTAATTTACCTATATCGGTTTTATATGGCCCTACCATGGTAGCATCAAACACATAATTACCCGTATAAAATATGGTACCATCTTCAGTATTTAAAGCGTACCCAACGTTATCAGGTAAAGAGTGTGTTAATCTAACTGGAAAAACACTATTTTTACCAAAAGTTATTCTCTTATGTGGTTCTATTTCTATAATATTTTTAAAATCAATACCAGATTCTTCTAAATCCTTCTTTAAAATATGTGCACTAAATCCAGTAACATATACTTTTAAATTAGGCAATTCTTTTAATATATCACATAATGCACCCATATTTTTTTCATGTCCATGAGTAATAAAAATACCCTTTACATTCTTAATATTTTCTTTAATATAATCAAAATTAGGAATTACGTAATCTACTCCTAACAGTGCATCTTCTGCATATTTTAACCCGGCATCAAAAATAAAAATATCGTTATCAACCTTAACAACATACATATTTTTTCCTTCTTCGTTAAGGCCACCTAACCCAAATATTTTAATCTTACTCAAAATGAGCCCTCCCTTCTTCTTTTTTGCTCGTGATATAATTATAGCACGTTTTTATAAAAAACAAAAGAAAAAGGTAATTAATTACCTTTTCTAAATCTCTTTATTATTAGTAGTGCAATTAGTATCACTTCACCTACTATTATAACTAATAATAATTTATTACTAGTAGTAATTTTACTTGCATTATTAGCTGAATCTATGATAGTTTCCGCTTCATTAGCAAGATTTCTAACTTGTTTTTTAC
>CADBMO010000097.1 GCA_902795755.1 uncultured Erysipelotrichaceae bacterium
AAAAAGTGATATAAATCACTTTTTTTAATTTACTCCTAAATACTCTTCTAAGGTAAGTCCTGATTGCCATACTTTATATGCTAAATCTTTACCCAAATATCTTACGTGCCACGCCTCATATACATAACCGGTTATATCAGTTTTATCTTTTGGATACCTAATTATAAACCCGTATAAATGAGCATTTTCTGCAAGCCATTTTGCTTCTTTAGTATATTGAAATGATGAATCAGTGCTACCAAGGTCAAAAGCAAGACCAGTTTGATGCTCCGAGTGACCAGCAAGTGCAGAATACGTACTAGCCTTTTCTTCTCCATCTCTTTTTGCATATGATGCATGTAATTTTTCTTGAGTTTTGTATGATCTATAAGAAGATACTATCGGTAAACTAAGTCCTAATACTTCAGCATCTTTTTGCATTTCTTTTACTTTTTTTAATGCTTCTTCATTTACTCCAGGATCATATGTTTTGGGAACACCATACTTTTTATTAACTAACAAAACTCCGTCCACATATGTAAGCCCGTTTTTAACTTCAATTTTTGGTTCATGCACAATAACTTCTTTTGTTTTTTCTTTAACTACAACTTGTCTTTTTGCCGAGGTACAATTATTACTAGTATCACATACACTATAAGATATATTATACGTACCAGCCTTTTTATTATTAATGGTATTCTTAATTTTTATTTTATTAGTAATATCACCATCATAATTATCACTTGCTTCAAATCCTGGTTCAACGTATTTAGATCCATAATCTATTTCTATAACATTATTACCAACTATTTTTATTTCAGGTTTTTTAGTATCAACAATTTTTATTATCCTAAATAAATACTCTTTATGCATTTTGTTAACGTTAATAGTATATGAAGTAATATATTTACCTATTTGTTTTTCATTTAATGTTGATACTACATCTACACGTTTTACGTTTGTGTTATTTATTTTTGCATTTACATAAGGATCTTTATACTCTTTCTCATACTCTATAATCTGCGATGATTTACCTCTTAAACTAAACTTAATATAACCTTTCTTACGTGTCTTTTTATATCGTTTATAATTATCAGAACATAATCCAAATTCACTACTTTTTCTTACATAATTATTTTTATTATTCTCTTTAAAACCATCACTTATTAATTGATTACCTAATGTTTTAACTATTAATTTATCATCTGATTTTATTTTATAAACCTCTGTTGTATGACAATTAAACCATGCGTGTTTAAACTTAGTTTTAACGCTTAAATGATAATTATCTTTATCTATGTTATAAGAATATTCTTTATTAAATAATGGTAATAAAAATATTAAACTAAAAAATACGTAAACAATAAGTGCCACAAAAGATAAAAATATTAGCCAATTCAATGGTTTAATTCTTCTTCTACCTACTTTTATAGTTAGCATAATATCACCACTTTTCTCCTATTATTATTTTAAACCATTTTCTTTAATTTAACAATACAAAGAAAAAGAAAGTATTAACTTTCTTTAACAAAAATATGAACCTAGTAATATTGCAAGTAATATATAAAGAACTATTACTAGCAAAAATCCATTACCTTTTTTAGCACATGGATTACATGGATTACAATTGGTAGTATTACCTTGACATGCCATAGTTTAAATCCCTCCTTTTAATATATTAAACGTATGCACCTATAATGATTACTAATAAAATAAATAGTACTAATATGATTCCAGCACCAGATGTATAGTTATTTCCCATAATTCATACCTCCTTTTTGTCTTTTCAAAGTATTTTATGGTTCTTTATAAAAAAGTGTGATTATAATCATCAAAAAAGTTGTCATTTATCATAGAATTTGTTATGATATATAAGTACATTTATAAGGAGGAATATAATGGCAGAAAAGAAAAATACAAAAAAAACTGCTTCTAAGAAAACAACTACAAAAAAGGTTACAGCTTCAACAAAAAAAGCACCTGCTAAGAAAAAAGATGTTAAAAAAGTAGTTAAGGAAGAAAAAAAAATAGTTGATACTTATGAAGCTAAATTAAAAGAAAAAAAGAATAATAAAGGATTTAAAGCATGGTTTAATAACCTAACAACACAACAAATATTAGTAGGAGGATTCATAGTAGTTATCATATTATTAATTATTATGATTGGTGTTTCTACTAAAAGTACTAAAACTAGTAACGGAAAAGATATTGTTGCAAAACTAAATGGTAAAACTATTACCGCTGATGATTTATATAAGGAACTTAAAAGTCAAGGTGGTAGAAGCATATTAATAAATATGGTAGATGAATACATATTAAATAAAGAGTTTAAAACAACAAATGATATGAAAAAATCAGCTGCTACTACGGTTGAAAGTTATAAGTCTCAATATGGAGATAGTTATGAGACATTTTTAAGTACTTATGGTATTAAAGATGATAACCAATTAAAAGAAATATTAATACAAGATGCAAAGCAAACAAAGGCAGTTGAAAAATACATTAAAGATAATTTAACTGATAAAGAAATGAAAGAATATTATGAAACTAGTATCAAAGGTGATATAAGAGCTAGTCATATTTTAATAGCATTTGCTAGTGATGCAACTGATGATCAAAAAGCTGAAGCTAAGAAAAAAGCTGAAGATTTGATTAAAAAATTACAAGATGGTGAAGATTTTGCTAAATTAGCCAAAGAAAATTCAGAAGACACTGAATCCGCTAAAAATGGTGGTGACTTAGGATACTTTAACTCAGGTGATATGGTTGAAGCGTTTGAAACTGCTGCATATGCATTAGATGTTAATGAGTATACTACCACACCAGTAGAATCTACTTACGGATATCATATTATTATGAAAACTGGTGAAAAGGAAAAACCTGCGTTTAAAAAAGTTAAAAGTACTATTATAGAAAAATTAGTGGCTGAAAAGAAAGAAAATGATTCTACAATTACTGCAAAAGCTATGAAAGCTTTAAGAGAAAAATATAAGTTAAATATAAAAGACAAGAATATAAAAAGTGAATATAAAACTTATATAAAGCAATCACTAACTACAACTAAAGCACAATAAAAGGTATCAATTAATTGATACCTTTTCTATTTCCTCAAAACTATATCCTTTTTGGTATAGTTTGTTTTTTATTCTATAATTAATTTCATTTTCTTCATACTTTTTAGAGTACTTATCGTATAGTTTTTTATACTCTTTTTCAAGTTTATCAAAATCTGTTTTTACCTTATAATGTGACATAACGTCAATTATCATTTCTTTATCATAACCAAGATTAGTAAAATAATTAATAAGTTTTAACCTTATCATATTACTTGCACCTTTTTTTATGCGTATTTGTTTTTCCATTAAATTAGATAACTTTTCTTTTAATATATTTTTATCAATTTCATCAATTACTTCATTTATAATATCTTCATTAACACCATACTTTACTAGTCCTCTTTTGATCTTATAAGGTCCATTTGGAGTTAATATCATTTGATCAGATACATAAGCTTTTGCAAATGAAAAATCATTTATATAACCATTTTTAACTAACTTGTTAATTACTTCATCTATCTTATTTAAACTTGCACCTTTTTTAATTAAATACTCTTTTATTTCTTTTTTTGAACGTATTCTTATTGATATATAATTAAGTGCAACACTATATAAATGTATGTCATTATTTTCTTTTATTAAATCTTCTACATTTACTATTTCTTTAGTAATTAATAAATTATTATTAATAATCACATCTTCATATAAACTAATTGTAGTATTATCATCTAAGTATACTTTATACTTATCTTTAGATGTTTTTTTAAATTTAATTATTTTCATAATATCCCCCTATATGAAAAAAACTAATACTATTTAATATGTATTAAGTCTTCCATCACTTCTTCTAAAGCTCTACCAATATTTTTTTTACATTTGTATTTTTCTTGTTCCATTTGATAATGTTTTGTTTCTAGCATATCTTTACTACGTCTTGCTGCAACACGAACAAGTAAATACTTAGAACCAACCTTAGTAAGTAATTTGTCAATTGCTGGATAAATCACTTGTATCACTCTCCCTCAATTATAGTTTACCACTATTTACAAATTGATATCAAGCGATTTGACATTATTTGACATAATTATTTTACCTTCGTTTTGCTGCTATTATACACCTTTTCCATTGTAGTGATTATTTCATTATAGATTTTTAATAATTTTTCTTCTTTTTTTGTTCTTTCACACATTTTAGTGGCATTTTCAAAGTATTCTTTTAAAGTATCATAATCTATATCAGAAGAATACTTTTCTTCAAATGCAGCACGTAACGAATCTTTATTTTCTAATGCTTCTATACAAACATCAATTCCAAATAGAGTTTCAATACCAGGATATAATGCGTCTACATAATCTAATTCACTTCTTTTGTTACCATATATAGTATCTAATACGTGAAGTTTTATTATACGTCTTATAACATCTTTTTCCTTTTTAGATTTTTCATATAATTCTTCTCTTGTCATCTAATCTCCTACTTTACTTTACTATTATATCACAATAAAAAAGATATTCAAAATGAATATCTTATTTTGCTTTTAATACTTCTAATTTTGCCTTTTCTTCTTTTAATTTTTGTCTATCCATTTCTACTATCTTTGCAGGTGCTTTATTAACATAGTTTTCATTAGATAGTAGTTTTTCTCTTCTTTCTATTGATACTTCTAATACCTTTATTTGAGCTTCTTTTGCTAATTTTTCAGCTTCTGTTTCTACCTTTTCAAAGAAAATTGTTGCCGTTACCCTATTTGAAAATACTTTATATGCTTTAATACCCAAAGGTTTTTTAACAACGTTTTTATCTAGTTTTAGCATTTTAACAATTAAATCATTATCATCTTCTGTATCAAACATAACTTTTAAGTCTTTGGTCATAGCATTTTCTGCCTTTATGTTTCTAAATGACTTAATAAATTCAATAGAATCGTCAACTGCTAATTCTTCTTCTTCAAAGATATATTTTTTACTATATTTAGGATAACTTGATATCATAATATCTTCTGCATCTTTTACAGGTAACATATTATATATTTCATCTGTTACATATGGCATAAATGGTTGTAGCATTTTAAGTATTCCAGTTAATACGTAACAAAGAGTTGATTTAGTAGACGTGCTTTCAATACTATACTTAGCCATCTCTATATAGTAGTCACAAAAATAATTCCATGAAAAATCGTATATAGCAGCGCCCGCATTATTAAATTCATACTTATCCATAAATTTCTTAACCGTATGAAGTGTTTTTTCAAACTTAGTAAGTATCCATTTATCTTCTGGTTTTAAATCTTCTAATTTTGTTTCTTTTAAATCCTCTATATTAGAAAGTACAAATCTTGATGCATTCCATATTTTATTAATGTAGTTCCAAGTAGATTTAATTTTATCCTCATCAAAACGCATATCAGTTCCAGGTGCAACATCACAAGCTAAGTAATATCTAAGTGCATCTGCACCATATAATTTAACCATATCAAATGGATCAATACCATTACCTAAACTTTTAGAAAACTTCCTGCCTTGTTTATCACGAATAAGTCCATGTATTAAGCAATCTTTAAATGGTCTTTTACCAAGTAATTTTTCTCCCTGGAAAGTCATTCTATTAACCCAAAATGGAATAATATCATAACCGGTTACTAAACAGTTATTAGGATAATATCTCTTTAGTAAATCAGTATTATCTGGCCAACCTAATGTTGCAAATGGCCATAATGCTGATGAAAACCAAGTATCTAATACGTCTTCATCTTGAACCCAACCATCACCTTTAGGTGCTTCCATACCAACATACACATCATCACCTTTATACCATGCAGGTATTCTATGACCCCACCATAATTGTCTTGATATACACCAATCATATGTTATTTCCATCCAGTGATTCATAACCTTTTCATATCTTGTTGGAACAAAGTTTACTTTTTCATCCTTTTTCTTTTGTGTTTCTAATACATGATCAGCAAGTGGTCTCATTTTAACAAACCATTGTTTTTTTATCATTGGTTCTATCATAACACCGGTTCTTTCACTGTGTCCTACTTCATGGGTTAATGGTTCTACTTCTAGAAGTAAGTTTTCTTTCTTTAGGTCTTTTAATACTTCTTCACGGCATTCTTCTCTAGTCATTTTTTGGTATTTTTTTGGTACATTATTATTCATGGTAGCATCATCATTCATGATAATAATTCTTTCTAAATTATGTCTATTACCTACTTCAAAGTCATTTGGATCATGAGCTGGTGTAATTTTTACGCAACCTGTTCCTTTAGTCATATCAGCATGTTCATCGGTTATTACAGGGATTTTTTTGTTCATTATTGGAAGTATTACATTCTTACCTACAAATTTTTTATATCTATAATCAGCTTCATTTACGGCAACTGCGGTATCACCAAATAAAGTTTCTGGTCTTGTTGTTGCTACATCTAAGTATTCTTCGCTATCTTCTAATTTATATTTTAGGTGATAGAAAGCACTTTTTTCTTCTTTATAAATAACTTCTTCATTAGATAGGGCTGTTTGGGCAGCAGGATCCCAGTTAATTATTTTTTCACCACGATATATTAGTCCTTTATTATAGTAGTCAACAAATACTTTTTTTACGGCTTTTGATAAGCCTTCATCTAGAGTAAATCTTTCTTTTGAATAATCAAGGGCTATTCCTAATTTTGCCCATTGTTTTCTAATAATATCTCCATGTTCTTTGGTCCAGTCCCAACAAGCATCTAGGAATTTTTCTCTTCCATATTTATATTTATCTATGCCTTTATCTTTTAGTCTTTTAACTACTTTGGCTTCGGTTGCTATAGCGGCATGATCCATGCCTGGTAACCAAAAAGAATCATATCCTTCCATTTTTTTATAGCGAATTATTATATCTTGTAAAGTTACATTCCAGGCATGGCCTAAGTGTAATACACCTGTAACATTAGGTGGTGGAAGTACTATACAAAATGGTTTCTTACTACTTTTTTCATCACATTTAAAATAGTCTTTATTTAGCCAAGCGTTATACTTGTTTTCTTCTGTTTTTTTATGATTATATTTTTTATCTAACATATTAATCACCCTTTCTTTTAATTAAAAACGAACTATTCATCATAAAGGACGAATAGTTCGTGGTACCACCTTAATTCATAATAAATATTATATTTATTACCTCTTATATTATAACGGTATAACCGATATATCTTACTACTTGTTCAGATATATAACTCCCAAGCTACCTTCATATAATTATTGTACTAATTTACACCAACCATTAGCTCTCTTT
>CADBMO010000098.1 GCA_902795755.1 uncultured Erysipelotrichaceae bacterium
ACATTATTTAAAAATGCCAATTTCTTATTTCTTCTAAATCTTCTCCGTACTCATTAATCTGTTTTTCATGTTCTTCTAGTTTTATATTCATATCACGTATTATTTCATTACCCTTTTCTCCTAAATCTAAATTAGATACTGCATCTTTAACTAAATTAAATCTATCTAGTTTGTTTTTAACCCTCATATCAAAAGCGGTAGTAATAGTACCTTCTTCTATGTATCCATGAACGTGAATGTTATGATTAGTTCTAAAATAAGTTAATTCATGAATTAATGTTGGGTACCCATGATATGCAAATATTATAGGTTTATCCTTGGTAAATAATTCGTCATATGCTTCATTTGTTAAAGCGTGTGGATGTTTTGAACCAGAGTCTAATTTCATTAAATCAACTACGTTGATAAACCTTATTTTTAAATCAGGCAAATAACTCTTTAATATCTTAGTTGCAGCGATTGCTTCTACCGTTGGAGTATCTCCTGCACATGCCATAATAATATCTGGATTTAAATCATTTGAAACAAAATCCCATGTTCCAATACCATTCGTACAATGTTTGATTGCCTCGTCCATTGTAAGCCACTGATATGAAGGATGCTTTGATGCAACTATTGCGTTAACATAATTCTTACTTCTTAAACAATGGTCTATACAAGATAATAAGCAGTTTGCATCTGGTGGCAAATACATTCTTACCACATCAACCTTCTTATTTGCAATGTGATCTAAAAATCCAGGATCTTGATGAGTAAATCCATTATGGTCTTGTTGCCATACGTTTGATGTTAAAATAAAGTTAAGTGATGAAATTGGTTTCCTCCAAAGTATTTCATTACATACTTTAAGCCACTTAGCATGCTGTGCAGCCATTGAATCAACTATTCTAATAAACGCTTCATAGCTTGCAAAAAATCCATGCCTTCCTGTTAATAAGTACCCTTCAAGCATACCTTCACACATATGCTCAGAAAGATAAGAATCCATTACTCTTCCATCTACTGACAAGTTTTCATCATTTTCCAATACGTTTAACTGCCAATCCCTTTTAGTCGCTTCAAAAACATCATACAACCTATTAGACATTGTCTCATCAGGTCCAAATATTCTAAAATTCTTATTAAAAGCATTTTGTTTAAATATATCTCTAACAAAAGAACTCGCAACAAGCATATCTTGTTTTTTTACACTACCTGGTTTATCAAATTCTACTTTATAATTTGTAAAATCAGGCATAATTAGCTCTTCTCTTAACAGACCGCCATTCGTATATGGTGATGCACCCATTCTTTTATTACCCGTTGGAATAATACTTTTTATTTCGTCTTTTAAGGTGCCATCATCATTAAATAATTCTTCAGGTTTATAGCTCCTAAGCCAATCTTCTAACAATGATAAATGTTCTTCTTTTTCCATACTAATAGGTACTTGATGTGCTCTAAATGAACCTTCTATCTTTTTACCATCTACTTCTTTAGGCCCAGTCCATCCTTTAGGAGTGCGAAGTATTATCATTGGCCATTTAACTGTTTCATCACCAGTTTTAATCAAGTTAATATCTTCTATTACCTTATCCATGGTCGCCATCATTTTTTTATGCATAATAATTGGTTTAGAACCTTCAACCAAGTATGGCTTATAACCACAGCCATAAAAGAATGCGGCTAACTCCTCATTAGTCATCCTAGAAAAAATAGTAGGATTACTAATTTTATATCCGTTTAAATGAAGTATTGGTAGTACCACACCATCAGTTTTTCTATTTAAAAATTTAGTACCATGCCAACTAGTTGCAAGTGGCCCGGTTTCAGCTTCCCCATCACCTACTACGCATGCCGCTATAAGGTTAGGATTATCAAGTACCGCACCAAAAGCATGAGCAAGGCTATAACCTAACTCCCCACCTTCATGAATAGAACCAGGTGTTTCTGGTGCAACGTGAGAAGGTACCCCACCAGGAAATGAAAACCTTTTAAATAGTTTTTGCATACCCTTTTCATCTTGAGTAATATCTGGATACTTTTCGGTATAGCTACCTTCTAAATAAGTATTTGCAATCATAAAGTTACCACCATGACCAGGACCAGATATAAAGATAAAGTCTTTATCATATTTATTAATTACTCTGTTTAAATGAGTATAAATAAAGTTTTGACCAGGAACTGTTCCCCAGTGACCTACTATCTTCTTTTTAATATCTTCCTTTTTAAGTGGTCTTTTTAAAAGCGGATTATCTAACAAATATAATTGACATGCAGATAAATAATTAACCGCTCTAAAATATGCATCTAGCTTTTCTACTTCAGTCACATTATCACCCCTATTTTATATCATACTCATTATAACATGTATTTTTATATTTTTTTCAACTTTTCTTCATCAGCATCAATATATTTTTTATTATTTATTTTAAGTATATGGCGTATAATTTCACGCTGAAGGATATTGTCATAAAAATACCATTTCCCCGTTTCCTTTAGTTTTGGTAACTTAGTATAACATACACAAAGATTTCTAAATAAAAAATTATCTCCAAATCTTTCTAAATTGGGCAAATACAAATATTTTAATTTCAAATTATTATATAAAAATCCATTCTCACATTCTTTTAATTTTGGCAAACTTAGTTTTGATAATCGTTTGTTTTCTGATAAAAACCCTGCACTGCAATATTCAAGTCGTGGTAAAAATAACTCTTTTAGACTCCAGCCACATGCTAAAAAACCTCGCCCACACCGTTTTAAATTAGGTAAAAAAACTGTTTTTATTTTTTGATTAGATTTAATAAAATGATCTTTACATTCTATTAGACTAGGTAACGATAATTCTTCTAATGCATAGTTACTATACAAAAACTGATTTCCTGCAATTTCTAATAAAGGTAAGTATAACTTTTTTATTGGTTTGTTATCAGCAAGAAACCATTCATCGCAGATTCTTAGTTTTGGTAAACATAATTCTTCTAGTTGCTCATTTTCGCGTAAAAAACAACTACCACATTTTTCTAGGCTATCCATTGATAACTCTTTTAATATTTTATTAATCTCTAAAAAATTATTTTTAACTTCTTTTATATGGTTATTAATATATCCAATTATTCTTCCTCTATCATCTAATTTAATTATTGCTTCTTTATTACCTTCCATGGTAAGTTTTATTTCTTTATAACCATTTTTATTTGTTATTTCGATGTTGGTTATATTTTGAAGAGTATCCGCAAAACTATCTTTTATTTTTTTATCATATACAATTATTTTCTTTTCTTTTTCATCTAAAATAAAGTAATCCATGAAAGTATATCTGCCTTTATCAGCATACGTATCAATTACTTTACCATTATCTAGTATTATATTATTTACACAATAATGTATATTATTTATTTCATAATTATATTTATAAAACTTGCCATCATTAGCTTTCCAATAACCTCTTAACTCAAAATTGGTTTCATAATCACTTGAAATAATATATCCATAATCATGCATAAATGCATTAGTTAATCCAACTTGAATACGTTCTAGATTGTTTGAATAAGTAGCATCCGGATTATCAACTTTATGATTATACCTTGATTTTATAGATACGTTTTGACTATCACCTTTGCTAAATTGCAAACAAAGAACAGATGTGCTATAAAGATCTTCCCTTTGCGGATTCTTATAATCACTTCTTTTTATATGGTTAACATCTTTTTTAACAGCAAAAAATATATCATAATTATCTACTCTAAATGGATCATTAAAAGTACAAAGTTCTTCTCCTTTTTCATAGTATTTTTTAAACTTTTGAACATCTTTATCTGTTTTGCATTTATATAAATCATATCCCGCATCATCAAATAGTTCAATAACAGGTTTTAATATGATACTTTTTTTTGATTTATTACCAGTTAAATTACCATGAGTGTTATAAATAAAATCTTGAAAAGAAACTATTTTAGAGGCACTAGTTATATCACCATATAAACTTTTTGATTTAGAAAATTTAGATGATAATATGTAATACAAAAGTCCCGGAGTTTCTAATATAGTTGGGAAAAGTCTTCTACAAAGATGAGACATGTTTTCGCCGTAATATTTTTTAATATATTTTAAATCATCAATCTTTTCGTATTCCATATTAGACTTCCTCCATCATAATAATTATATCATACTCATAAGTAACATAGTGCATGTATAATTAATACTTTACACTAAAAAAGACTAGCTAAAAGCCAGTCTAATTATTTAATTTCAATATATTTTTTAGTTTCATTTTCTTCTTTTTTAGGAATTACTAGTTTTAATACTCCATCTTTAAATTCTGCGTTAATAGAATCAGAATCTAAATCTTGAAGATAGAAACTTCTTTGATATTTACCATATCTTCTTTCACGATGAATGTATTTTTTATCATC
>CADBMO010000099.1 GCA_902795755.1 uncultured Erysipelotrichaceae bacterium
ATTATTAGTTGAATTATTTGAATTATGGCTTAATGCTTTATATGGTAATTTTACATTGAATGACAAATCCATACTACTCATCATTTGGCTATAATCTATATCATCATCACTTGAATCATATGAAGAATCATCATATGTACTATCATCAGTATTCCAATCATCATCGTCAGTACTTAAATTGTCATCCGAATCCAAATCATCATCTGCTAATGTTGATGAACTAAAGTTACTTGTATTTGCTTTACTAGTATCAAATTTATACTTTGCTGTATAAACGTTTTTTAAAAATCCTTTTTTTACTTTAAACAAATATTTTTTACCACTATTACCACTTGTTACTCCTGATAGATCAAATTCTGCATCTTTTTCAGTACTAACATCATCAATGTTTTTAACGTTTTTAGTTAATTTAACGCCTTTGTAAGTACCATCAGTATATCTTTCTACCGAGAACCCACCTTTTTCCATTTCTTTTATATCGCTATCTTTGATTTCAGCTTCATCACCAAATGCCGAAGTATCTAATGCATAAACGATAGAAAAATCCATAGATTTATCTTTTTTAATATCCATTTGTGCATTAAATCTCATACATCCGGTTAAAATGAATGCAACCACAACTAGCAATATAATACTTCTTAATTTTTTCATACTTCCTCCTCTATTATGATTATATCATAGTTATTAATATTTTAGCCATAATATATTTGAATTTATTGAAATAAAAAGTCCTATATGATATACTATAATAAGAAAATAACAATGGGGAAGTGATTTTATGGTTAAGAAAAATTTTAAAAAAACATATAATAAGAAAGATATAAAAAAACCAATAGCTATTGGAGTATTTTTTATATTACTTATAAGTGTTATCGCTTTTACCCCTTTTCTTATAAAAAGAGTTATGGGTAGTATATATAACATTAAACAAGCCGATAACCCTAATATTAGTATAGAAACTCCCAAAAAAGTTTTATTAGGAGACCCACAAGGTTGGGAACAATATCAAGGCTCTGTTGTTTATAACTGGGATAACTTCATTGTTAAAATTAAAAACGATGGTGATACAACCATGACTGATGTTGCAATTACAATGAGTGGTACTGGTGAGGTTACTGGTATTGCAAATGGTAAAGCAAACTTCGAGTGTCAAGAAGGTACAAATGCTACATTTGAAGTTCCTGCACACGATAGCAAAGAAGTAAAATGTTATGGTGCAATACTTGCTGCGCAAGGATATAAAAATACTGATCAAAAAATTAAATATTCCTATAAACTTAACGGATTAAGTGCAGAGGCTGAATCTGAAAACATTCATTTCTATCAAATTGTACCTCAAATCAATCCAACTAACGTACCGCTTAATTATGAAACTATTTCTAAAGAATTTGTGTATACATATAGTAATGGTACTAATGAAGACTTTTACGTACGCCTTCCGATAACAAATATATATCTTGATGTTAGTGAAGAATTAGAAACGTTAGCAATTAATACAGAATATAAATCTTCATTTGGTAATACCATAAAAGTTGAACATCCACAATCAAGTGATACCGATAGTCACTTTGGTGATGTCACTTCAAGAATGACTGATTACTTTAATTATACAAAAGCTGGTTCTGGTTCATACAAAGAATTAACAACTAAAGGTTCTTTTGTTAATTTAAATCACTTAATAAAAGGTTTACCAAAATCAAGTACAAATGGAACTATAAAAGTTAATTTACCTGTTCGAGCACATTATATAAAAAGTGGTTGGGGTGGTTATGATAGAGCAACAAACGATAGTAACTTTAGTACTCAAGAACAACCATACATTAATTTAACCATTTATGATAAATCTGGATTATCAAACGCAATTAATAGCGTACAATCAAAAGCGGATTTATATGAAGATGAATACTATGATAAAACAGAAATTAACAATGCTATAAATGAAGCGTTAGACGTATATAAAACAAGGTTACTTACTCAAGATGAAATTGATGCCGCTACTAATAAATTATCTGCATATTCATCAAGTAGTTATGTTATTCCTGAAATACCAGGAGATTATAGCCAATTAGATAGTTTAATACAAACAGCTAATTCTATTAAAAATGAAGTTCCTAATCATACTGATTTAGCACTATATGAAAGCAATTCATGGGATAGGTTTGTACAAGCTAGAGATGCTGCAAATAACATAGATAGAAATATAACAAAACAACATCAAGATGAAATTGATTCAGTTAAAAGTGCATTAGAAGATGCTATGAAAATTACTACTAATACCGATGATAATGGATTAATATATCACGAAGGATATTATGACTCAGTTAGAAATATATTAAATACACTTAAAGATGAGGGATTAACGTCAGATGTATCTGATTTATCCGGAAAAACATTAACAAAGAAAATGATTACTTATAGGGGAAACTCATATAATTATTATTCAGAAAATAGTTGGAATAAACTACAAAATGCTGTTAATGAGATTGGTAATGCTGATTTGACTGCTAATGAACAAGATCAAATAGAAGCAATTGCTACTGATATAGCTACTTCATATGCTAATTTAGAAGTAGCACCTGCAATATATGATTATGTTACTGAAGCTATTAATGAAATATATAATGATACCGGTTATAAAAAAGATTTTTATAAACAAGACGTTAAAACTGCAATAGATAATTTTATAGAAAATGAAATTGGCTATAATAAAGACATTGAAACTAATTACGAATATGAAAAATATAGTAATTATAAAACTATTGGACAACAAGATGAAGTTGATGCATTAGAACAAATGGTTAAGGATTATAAAACTAACAACTTAATTAAAAGTAACTATAAAGATGCTGATTATAGTGAGTTAAATACTTTACTTGTAGAAGCTAACGCAATGGAAAATAAAATTCCTAATTATCCTGAATACAAATTATATACTGATAATTCATGGAATGAATTTATAGAACGTAGAAATAACGCAACCGAAGTATCAAATACTACGGGCATAAAGATAAATGAGCAAAATACAATTGATGAAGCTAAAGTAGCCTTAGAAAATGCAATGCAAGTATCTGATAATGGTCTTAAGTATCATACGGGATACTATGATTCAATAAATGAAATATTAAGTACGTTACAAGATAATAACTTAACTAATGATATATCTGATATAACTAATATTAACTTGATAAAAAGAAAAATAACATTAGGTGATAATAAATATGATTATTATACAAATGATAGTTGGAATGCATTAGTAAACAGTGTTAAAGATATTAATGATGATTTATTAGCAAATGAACAAGATAGTATTGAGAATAAAGCAAATGAAATTAAAAATGCATACAATGGATTAATGCCAAATGATGCTATTTATGATGAAGTAATAGATATTATTAATGCATATTTAAAGAGTGATGCTTATAAAAACAATTGGTATACTAATGACAGTAAACAAAATTACGAATCATATATAACAAATACAATTGGTTATGACATAATAAACAAAACAGTTACTAATAAACTTAAGATGGACAGCCAAGAAACCGTTAATGGATATGTAACTGG
>CADBMO010000100.1 GCA_902795755.1 uncultured Erysipelotrichaceae bacterium
GATAAATAATAGAAAGGGGATTAAATATGTATAATGGAAATTTTTTGATACCGGCCAATTCTAAAAGAGCACAGTTAATATTTAGTGCTTTTAGGCCGATAGATTTAATTATTCTTAGTGTGGGTGCTAGTATAGCATTAATAGCATACATAGTATGTGAAAGTATGGACTTAATTAAGAATATTTGGATTGGTATACTAGTGTTAATGCCTCTTTTTATAACAGCATTCCTGGTAATACCAGTACCTAATTATCATAATATGCTGTGTATATTACAGAATATTTATAGATTCTATTTTGTTGAAAAACAACAATTTACATGGAAGGGTTGGTGTGTAAAAGATGAGTACAAAGAGTGAGTTTAATATACCTGTTAAAAGTATTGAAAACAATGTTATATTACTTGATAATGGACTTAAGGTAGCAGGTGTAAAAATAGTACCTAGAAACTTATTTATATTAGAAGAGCAAGATCAATTTGCGATACTAGATCAATTAAAAAATATGTATAATACTTTTGATTTTGAGTTTTGGCTTGTTGTTACTGATAGACCAGTTGATATAGCAGTATATATAGCACAACTACAAACACTATTTAATCAATCCCAATCGTCTATGGCTAGAAAGTTAATATCTCAAGATATTCAAAAGGCTAATCAGTTTATTAATGAAGGTGTATCTGACGTTGAATTCTATTTCTTGTTTAAGGAAAAAAATGATGAAATCATTCAAAAGAGAATACGTCTTATAATAAACGGACTTGCGGGTGCAGGGCTTGCATCTAGTCAAGCTAATAATGAAGATTTAAGAATGATATTAGATAGTTTCTTAAATGGGGGAGAAAAATCTACGTTTGGGACGGTGATGAGCTAATGGATATTAAAAAAGAGTTGTACCCAAAAGGGATTGAGTTTAAACCTTCTGAGTTTGTTATTAGTGATAAGTGGTGTACTATATTAACGGTTGTTTCATTTCCTAAATGGATAGGGCCAGGTTTCTTATCTAATTTAACTAGTAATTCTGGTGTTAAAGTAGTTATTAAACACATACCATTACCATTTTCAGTAATGAGTAAGATGCTTAATAAACAACTTGCAGAATTAAAAGATTCTTATCAAAAGGAAAATGATAAAACTGCTCAAGAACAAATTAGACAAGACTATGATTCATTAAATGAATTTATACAAATGATTACAGCTAATCAAGCTAAAATATTTGATTTTCAAATGCATGTAATTATAACAGCAAATTCAAAAGAAGAATTAGAGCAGAAAAAATTACAAATTAAGAACTATTTATCTGCACTAGAATTAAGGGCAATCCCATTAAGATTTGAACAAAGAAAGGTATTACAATCTATTATTCCAATATATGATAAGCAAAGAATAGAAGACCAAATAGGTACTCCTATTACATCTCCTACAATTGCTGCTATGTATCCTTTTATATTTGATAGTTTAAAGGATCCAGGTCTATCATGTTTGCTTGGAACTGACTTCTCTGGTGGTGTAGTATTATTTAACCAGTTTTATTATCAAGTTAGTAATGAAGCTAATAGAAATAATGCTAACATGATTATACTTGGTACTTCTGGTTCAGGTAAATCAACAGCTGCTAAGTTACTTTTAAGAACTTATGTTAGAAATGATTATAAGACCGTTATAATTGACCCTGAAGGTGAATTAGAAGAGATGACTGCTAAGATGCAAGGTGATTTTATTGACCTTGGTAGAGGTGGGTCTCATGGTATTATTAATCCACTTGAGGTTATATTAGATATTGATGAGGGTGAAGATAGTGAAGGTGTACTTGCTAATACCGTTCAAACTATTAAAGCCTTTATGACATATTATGACCCAACCATAACAGAAGATGTATTAACGCTTCTAGGACAAATGTTATCTTTAACATATCAACGTTTTGGTATGAATGTTGAAACTAATTTCTATCAAGTACCATCTGATAGATATCCAACATTTGCAGATTTATACGAAACAGTATCTAGAAGATTAGAGGCATATGGTGATCAAGTAACTCATGAAAGAGATATTCTAGAAAGACTTGAAATAAAATTAAGACCACTAGTTGATCCTAACGAATTAGGTATTTACTTTAATGGACATACTAGTATAAACCCACAAACAAAGTTTGTTGTATTTAATATAAGAGAATTAATGAATTCATCAGTAAACATTAGAAACGCATTATTCTTTAACGTTCTTAAATATGCATGGAGTCAGTGCTTAGATAGATCAATGAATACTGTTATGATGGTTGATGAAGCACATATATTACTTTCTGGTAATAATACCATGGGTGCTGATTTCTTAGCAAACATTCAAAGACGTGCTAGAAAGTATAACACAGGTACATTGTTTATTACACAACAACCTAGTGACTTTGCTGATCCTCAAGTAATTACTCAAGGTAAAGCAATATTTGATAATGCTGCTTATTATTTAATAATGAACTTAAAGAAACAAGCAGTAGAAGACTTAAGTTCTTTAATTGATTTAAATGAACAAGAAAAAGATAGTATTAAAAAGTATTCTCAAGGTGAAGCACTATTCGTTTGTGGAGCTAGAAGAATGCGTGTAGATGTATTAGTTACTGAAGCAGAACTTGATTCATTTGGTTCTGGTGGAGGATTATAAAAAAAGCATGCTGATGCATGCTTTTTATTATGTAGAAAATTGAAGTAAAGTATGATATAATTAAATATATAATAATCAAGGTGGTGGTACGATGAATAAAGAGTTTCCTTGTGATAAATGTGGTTGTTGTTGCAAGAGATTAGACCTTGTAGACGAAATGAAAGATTTTGATCGCGGTGATGGTGTTTGTAAATACTTAACTCCTAATAACGAGTGTGCCATATATGATAACAGACCAGATATGTGTAATACTAAAAAGTATTATGAAAAAAATTATAAAAATAAAATGACTTGGGAAGAATTTGTAACAAATTGTCGAAAAGGTTGCAAAGCTTTGCAAGAAATGAGTAAGTAAGGTGGTGATTTTATGCCTGTAGTTATTGTTGCTGGAGCAGCTGCTGCCGCTGGAGGAGCTGCTGCCGCTGGAGGAGCTGCCGCTGCTGGTGGTGCCGCTGCCGCTGGAGGAGCTGCTGCCGCAGGTGGTGCTGTCGCTGGAGGAGCTGCTGCCGCAGGTGGTGCTGCCGCTGCTGGAGGAGCCGCTGCCGCAGGTGGAACTGCAGCCGCTGGAAGTGCTGCCGCCGCAGGTGGGACTGCTGCTACAACTGGTGCTGCCGCAAGTGGAACCGCAACCGTTGGAGCATCTTCGGCGAGTGCTGGATCAAGTGCAGTATCTAATGCTGCAAGTCATGAACTACAACAACAATTAGAAAAACAAATAAAAGATGAATTTGAAAAGCAATTAAAGGAACAAGTAAAAAAAGAGTTAGAAAATCAAAAAAATAATACTAATGCTGATGATAATTCTGATGATAAGAAAAAAGATCTTAGGGGTAATGAAAATTATAAAGCTCCTAAAAAACAAGATAAACTTGGGCCTAAAAATGATTCTGATAATAAAAAAAATGATAATGATAAAAATGCAACTGGGGATAAAAATAAAGCTGCAGAAGATTTAAAAGATAAAGCAAAAGATGCTGCTGATAAAGCCTTAAAGCCAGCAAAAGATGCCGCTAACAAAATGGTTGACAAAGCAGGTGGCATTGCAATAAGTGCAGCATCTGGTGGTGTTATTCCTCCAAAGATTGGAGAAAAAATTACTAAAGTTGCTAAAAAGCCATTAGGAAAAATGGCTAAAAATGGTTTAAATAAGGGAATGTCTGCTGGTAAGAACAATCCATTATCAAAAGGTGGTTTACCTGATGCAGATAAACTTAAAGATAAAGCTACCGAAGCTGCAGATAAATTAAAAGACGGAGTAAAAAAAGCTGGAAAAGCAGTTGCTGCTTTTAAATGGATACAAAGAATAAAAGCTGCTCTACCAGCAATTATTGCAGCTATCATAGTTGCAGCAATTATTGGTTTAATAATTGGCTTAGTTTCAATTATGCAAACATTTATGCCAGGTTTATATGGTGATGTAAATGAAGAAGAGGGTATTGAAAGATATACTAAAAGAGATCAAAAAATATTAAATAACATAAAAAAAATTGTAGATAAACATCCTAATATGGATCGTAATGAAGTTGCGCTTGTAATGGCTACTTATGGATATCCTAATTATGAGTTGTTGCAAAGTGATAGTGTAAAGAATGCAGCGGTTCATGAAGAATCTGAGGAAGAAGAAAAGTATGGAGATTTGTCATACTTATATGAAGCAGACGATATGAAATGGTATGAGTTATTGTCTGAAATAAATAAACATCCTCATATAAAAGAATTTATTAAAGGTTTTATAAAAACAAAACTTAAACAAGGGTTATGTAAGGCTGGTAGATTTTTTCTACATAAAGATTGGGATTGTGAGTATGATGAAGATGATGAAAATAATTATAATGATTCATATTTAAATCCACTTACAAAGTACAGGCATAGAAAAGACTTTGATGAGTTGCTTGATGAATATGAAAAAGCAATGGAAAATAGTAGTAGTTCTTCAACAAGTAGCACTAATACAAGCGAAACTACTGATACTGACGTATCTAATTTTGCTAAAACAGAGGAAGATGATAGTGAACAAACTTCTGAAGAAACTGATACTTCAACTGAAGATAGCGATGAGGAATCAAAAGATTATAGTGCATTTTTTGAATATTTAAAAGATGATTATTTAGAAGATGCTGATGAGTATAAAGATATTTTTAAAAACATAAAAGATGAAGAGGAAAAAGAAGAAGTTAAAGAGCAAATTATCAAAGATATTAGTGATAGTGCAGATATGTTTGAACCATATATTCCGGAAGCAGAATGTAAAACTGCTGCATCATCAGCATCGGTTGGTACAGCTGCTGCAACCGCAACCGGAAACGTATCTGCTAATGCGTTATTAAGTGGTGAAATATTTGTTACTTTAAGAGATTACTATTCAACAAGCGATGGTTCACCAGAACATAGTGATACATCAAAAGGTAAATTTATAGCAGATGATTATTATAAATCACCAGCATTATATGGTAGTGATACTAATCCAATACCATTTAAAAGATATATCTTAGGTGTAGTATATGCAGAATCAGAGTCATGCTCTAGAATTGAATCTTGTGCAAAAACAATGATTGTTACTGCGAAAAGTTTTGCAATTGGAAGACAATCTATGTATAAACCACAAACTGGTAGTGGCAAAACAATTTTGCACATGAGAGGTAACGTTGGTGACCAAGACTTTTGTGATATATATGAAGGTTGTAAGAGTGGGACTTATTCAAAAAGCACATGGAGCGTATGGAAAGGCGAAGGTTCAAAAAGTGGAAAACCAAAATCTGATCAAGAACATATCGCTAACTTAGAAAAATGGTATGATGAAGTAAGTACTCAGTATATTAATAACAAAGATGGTAAATTCGTGGGTAATCAGTATAATAATTATAATAATAGTTGTAAAAAGGGTGCTTGTGTATCACAAACTAGAATAAAAGAAGCATCTACAACTGAAAATGATTATATGAATATATTATTTAACGCTGATAATGGAGGTTTTGATAATACTAAATACGCATTATATACTAGTGATAATGGTGGTATATCAGTAGTATCATCAACCGAATCAGTAGGATGTCCTGGAACTTCTTGTGGAGTATCTGGAACAAGGGAAGACGTTGTAACTTTTGCAAGAAGTAACGTAGGTAAAATAAAATATTACTTTACTGGTAAACCTTCTAGCAAGAACTTTGAAGAAAATAATTTTGGTAGTACGGTATCACCTGACCATAGAGGTAGAAATATACGTGGACTAGATTGTTCTGGTTTTGTAGATTTTGTATTTTGGCATGTATTAGGTGAGAATTTTGGTTTATCAAGTACCGCTGAAATTAGAGATAAGTATTCTAATAGGATTGAATATTCAGATTTAAAACCAGGTGATTTAGGATTCTTATCAATGGGTGCATCTGGTGCTTCTCAACACGTTGGTATTTATGCTGGTAAAGATGCTAGTGGACATGATTTATGGATAGATTGTAATGCATCACATGGTGTTCAGGAGCATAATACAACTGAATTTAAGGTTTATTTCAGACCGAAAGTATTAGATGGAACAGATAATACAAATACTAATACTTGTGAGGCTGCAGCTGGTAGTTTAGCATGTAAGGCTTATAATATGTCAGAAAGCGATATACTTGATTTAGCTGCTGTTGCCTATAGAGAACAAGGTTCACCTGATGGTGCTAGAGCAGAAGCATCATTAATGGCAAACAGATTTGAAATGCAAAGTAAATATAAGACAATAAGAGATTATGTATATAATAGTGGTTGGTTTGGCTCAAGTAGTTTCAAAGGCTCTATTAGTAACAAAGAAGTAATAGATGGGGTACGAGATGTTTTTGTAAATGGTAATAGATCATTTCCTTCATACATAGATGAACATGATTGTATTTCATGTGGAAGATATGGATTTGATATTACTTGGATAAAGGTAGATGGAAAAAGATTAACTTCATCAAAGGACTTATTAGATCATTCAAATTATAAGGCAAATAGTACTATTATTCATAACAGGTATGGTGCAACTTACACTTTCTATTCATTCCCAACAAAAAATAGTGATCCATTTGGATATACTAAAAAGACAAATGATAATTGTACTGCTAGAACAAGCGGTGTAGGCGGAGTTGCTACTGGAAAATTTACAAGACCAATTAAAGGAAATAACTCATGTAATAGTTATCCAAGATATAGTAATGGTTCTTGGCATGGTGGTGGTGATATACCAACGCCTCTTAAAACGCCAGTATATGCCGCAGATGGTGGTGTGGTTGAAGCCACTGAAGATTTAGGAAATACTTCATATGGAAGATATGTACGTATTAATCATGGTAATGGATATAAAACTTGGTATGCGCATTTAACTTCATACAGTGTTAAAGCAGGAGATAAAGTTGCACAAGGTCAACAAATTGGCTTATCTGGAAGTACTGGAAATTCTACTGGACCACACTTACACTTTGAAGCAAGAAAAGGTCCTAATTACAATCATTCGGCTGATACAATAAACGTATGTAGTTATATGAGTAGTGGAAAATCTTATGCGGGAGGAAGCCAATGAAAAAGTTTTTAATATTATTAATTACACTTATTCTTTTAACGGGATGTACGGTTAATTCAAATGTTACGGTTAATAATGATAACACGGTTAATGAAAGAGTTATTATAATAGGCAATAGATCTGATATTCCTTCAAATGAAAACGTTGATATCTACGTTAATAAACTTATTTCAGCTTATGGATTAAATAATTATAAACGTACAATCACAAGAAGAGGTAAAAATGTAATAGTAACTTTAAATAAAACGTATAATGATTTTTGTGAGTATGTAAATAGATCGTTTTTTGTTAATGATCAAGCAACATCTTCAAAATGTAACGCGCGTTTAAAAAAATATGAGATTGATTTAAAAAAAGTATATAAAGAGTGTACTGACTGTCTTGAAGAAGAAGACCATGTACAAATATCTTATAAGTTATTAGATAATAATATTATAGAAAGTAACTCTGATAGTAAAGATGGTAGTTATCATACATGGTCTTTTGACAGTGAAGACAATAAAAGTATAAATATACAAGTTAAAAGACATTTTATACTTAAAGATTTATATGGTAGATTTTTATGGATATCATTATTATTTGTTATTGCAATAATATCTTTTGTAGGATTTATATTCTATAAAAAATTTAAGAATAATAGAATGGATTATTAGGAGGAATTATGAAAAAAATAGGTTTATTAGTTGCTGTAATACTTTTAGTAATAACATTATCTGGTTGTAGTGCCGTTGATACGGTTACCTTAGATGAGTCTGGAAATGTTAAGGAAAGTGTTATCGTAAGAGAAAATAATTTAGACTTACAATATGGTAATAATTCTCTTGAAGATTCTATAGAAGAGGCACTTGCAGAACACTTAGATATACTTAACTTTAGAGAATATAATACAAAAGTTGTTGTTGATGATGAAGAAAGTGGAGTTAATATAACTAATAATTACAAAAACGTATGTGATTTTATTAATAAAACTGTTTTTTCTCAGTATATATATAATCATATTAATTGTGTAAGTGATAAAGAGTATTATACGATTGATAGTGTTGGTGATTATGTTATTTTAAAAAGTGATGAAAACGTTTGGAACGTACCTTCTAAGATGACTTTAAGAATAAATATGCCATTTGAAGCAACAGAAAATAACGCAGATACCGTAAATAATAATACATATATTTGGTATTTTGGTGATGGTACAAAAGCATCAAAAAGTATACATTTAAAGATTAGTAAAAGTTTAATTAAACAAGCTAAGAATAAATATGATGCAAAACAAAATGTTATTCATAGGAATAATACAATTAAAACAATAATAACTGTAATAGTAGTGGTACTTATAATAGGTGTTATAGGATATTTAATATATAAATTTTTATATAAGAGGTATAAAGAAAATAAAATACAATATTAGTAAAAAATATATCAAATATTAAAAATATTTGATATAATGTTAAATAGTAGTGATACATAGTATGAAGGTGATCGTATGAAACTAAAATTTAGAGCGGAGAAAAAGGATGTAGTAGCATTTGCTTGGGGTTGCTTATTATTGCTACTTATTGTATCAATAGTTGTATATAATTTAAAGGATACAGCCGTTGAAAGTGAATTGGTTCAAAGAACAGGTATTTCATTGAATCCAATTCCAGGTCTTTTACCTCCATATTTAGGTTATACAATTTTATATTGGTTAATAACAATCATTATTCTTGTTGCATCAGTTTCATCACACTTCTTTGAAAGAGAAAAGGGATTTGGTTTTAAAGAGGGTAAAGATGAAAAAGGATTTGGTAGATTTGCCAAAGAATATGAATATAAACAAGATAAAGGCGTTGAAGAAGTAGACATAAGTGCTAAAGAATCAACCGCTGGTGGATTCCCATTATTGTTTGATAAGAAAAAAAATAAAGTATATGTAGACAATGGAGAATTTCACTCACTTGTTATTGGTGCTACTGGTTCAGGTAAAACACAAACAGTTATATTTCCACAGGTAGACATTCTTGCAAAGGCAGGAGAATCAATGGTTATTACTGACCCTAAAGGTGAAATATTTAATGCTTGTGCTGGTATGCTTAAGGATTTAGGATATGATGTTATAGTTGTTAACTTCCGTGATCCGCAAAATGGTAGTTGTTGGAATCCATATACATTACCTTATAAGTATTATAAAGAGGGTAATCAGGACAAAGCTAATGAATTATTAAATGACATGGCAATTAATATAGCAACAGATGAAAAAGCAGATGACCCATTCTGGACAAACTCTGCTGCCGACTTTTTAACTGGATTATCACTTGGTATGTTTGAAGATGCTGCTGAAGATGAAATAAGTATTTCAACCGTTAACTTAATGATGACGGTTGGTGATGAAAAAATTGGGTCTTCTACATATTTAAAAGAATATTTTAAAATGAAGGATCCAGCATCACCTGCTGCAATAAATGCGTTAGGTACAATTAATGCACCTCAAGAAACTAAAAACTCTATTGATTCAGTTTTAAAACAGAAAATCAAAGTATTTGCTGTTACTCAAAACTTATCAGAAATGCTATCTAGAAGTGATTTTGATATGGAAACAATTGGTGAGAGAAAAACAGCAATATTCATGGTAATACAAGATGAAAAAACAACATACCATGCACTTGCCACAATATTTATAAAGCAATGTTATGAATGTTTGATTTCTGTTGCACAAAGACATGGTGGTAAACTTCCAGTTAGAACGAACTTCTTAATTGATGAGTTTGCGAACATGCCTAAGTTTAAGGATATTACGACGATGGTTACCGCGGCACGTTCTCGTGGTATAAGATTTACTTTCATCATTCAAAACTTTGCCCAATTAAATGATACATATGGTAAAGAAGATGCAGAAACAATTCGTGGTAACTGTGGTAACATAGTTTACTTGCTTACTGGTGAGTTATCTGCGTTAGAAGAAATTAGTAAACTATGTGGTGATAAGATAGTTAAGGTTGGTAAAGATAAAAGAGAAGAAACTAGACCATTAATTACCGTTACAGAACTTCAAAAATTTAAGCAGTTTGAAGTATTGGTATTAAGGTTTAGACTACCACCCCTTAGAACTCACTTTATGCCATTTTTTGAAACTGATTATGGTTATGGTAAGTATAATTGTAATGCTCCAAAAGAGGAATTACCTCATCATGAAAAACAACCAATTAAATTATTTGATATTAGAGAGTTTGTAAAAAAGAAAAAAGAAGAACAAAGAAATAGTATGATGGGTGGAGATAATCCATTCGGCGGTGGAAACCCTTTTGGAGGTAGTCCATTTGGTGGTGGAAATCCATTTGGTGGTGGAAATCCATTTGCAGGGCCTTCAAATCCAATGGATATAAATTCAGGAAATCCATTTGCAGGGCCTTCAAATCCTATAGGATCTAATGGTTTACCTACTGATTCAGCTACTTCATCTGAGGAATTAAATATAGATGAATTAATTAAGAAGATTGATTCAAAGATTGCTGAGTTAGAAGAAGAAGAAAAAAATGAGCAAGATGCTAAAGATAACGAAGAAATTGCATCTGAAAAAGAAATGGTTGAAGATGAAAAACCTCAAGAAGATGGTAAGTTATCTGATGTTATTGAACCAGAAACTAAGGAAAACACCTCTGCTAGTGTAAACGCAACTCAAGATGAAGTATTATCATCTGATGCTATTATATCAAGTGATAAAGTTGATTTTTCTGGTTTACAACAAATCAAACCTGATGTACCAGAAGTTCATGATATAATGGATGATTTCTTAGAAGACTTATCAGTTGAAGATGATAACAAATTAGCCGAGGATAACGTTAAAGAAGCTGTTGTTGAACCGGTTGATAAACAACCTAACATTGATTTTAATAACGTTGCTGTTGAGCCTGAAGTAGCAGAACCTGTTATAGGGGTGACTACACCAGTAGAGCCTAAAGCACCAGCTACTGAAACACAACCTGTGGTTGAGCAAAGTGAAGCTAAACCTGATACTTCTTCAGCAAATGATGTTTATGTAAATAAAGAAGAGGTTAACAAAATAATGAGTGAACCTGATGAAGAAGATTTCTTTGATGACTTTTTTGAATAAAAGCACGTAAGTGCTTTTTTTTCATATAATAAGTTGGTGATATTATGATTATTGATTTTCTTAATATAGATACTAGTAATAAGCTAATAGACGTAAGAAGTAAAAGTGATTATAATAACAAAAGAATACCTGGTAGTATAAATGTTCCTAGGTTAGAGTTATTATCGAATCCAAATAAATATATTAATAAAAACGAGACTGTATATTTAGTATGTGATAAGGGTAAGGTTAGTTTATCATGTGCAAAAATACTTAATTCTTTAGGGTATAATTGTTATAGTATAGATGGCGGAATAGAAAAAATACTTAATTAGTATTTTTTTCTTTAAATAAATGTTGTATAATTTATATATACTTGGAGGTAAATATGGAATATGTAATAATAGTATTATTAGTAGTAATTATAGTTCTTGTTATTTTTTCTATATCTAAAAACATAAATGAGGGAAATATAACCGAAAGATTAGGAAAACTAGAGACTAATATGGTAAAAGAATTAGGTGAGTTTAAAGATAAAATAAATACTAATATTAATAATGATTTTGAAAAGATAGATGAGAAAATAGAAAGAAAACTAACACTAATAAATGATCATGTTAACGAAAGATTAGATGTTAATTTTGAAAAGACAAATAAAACGTTTACATCGGTTTTAGAAAGGTTATCTAAAATAGATGAAGCACAAAAGAAAATAGATAGTTTAGGTGCTGATATAGTATCACTTCAATCCATATTAACTGATAAAAAAACAAGAGGTATATTTGGGGAGGTTAACTTAAAACAAATACTAGTTAGTGTATTTGGAGAAAATAATGATAACGTTTATAAACTTCAGTATACATTTCCAACTGGTGTTATAGCAGATTCTGTTTTATTTGCACCAGAACCACTTGGTACAATAGTAATTGATTCCAAATTCCCACTTGATAATTATCGTTTAATGATCGATAAAAAAGCAGGAATTGTTGAAAGAAAAAATGCTGAAAAACAATTTAAGATAGACGTTAAAAAACACATTGATGCAATATGTGATAAATATATAATTGATGGTGTAACATCCGATCAAGCTATTATGTTTTTACCAGCAGAAGCTATATTTGCAGAATTAAATGCATATCATTCTGATATTATTGAATACGCATACAAAAAAAGGGTATGGATTGCATCTCCAACCACTTTAATGAGTACTCTTACAACAATTCAATTAGTAATTAAAAACATTGAAAAAGATAAGTATACATCGGTTATTCATGAGGAGTTAAATAAACTATCTATAGACTTTAAACGTTACAAGGAAAGATGGGATAAATTATCACGTAGTATAGATGCGGTATCTCGTGATGCTAATGATATTCATATAACAACTGATAAGATATCTAAAAGGTTTGATGCTATTAATAACGTAGAGGTGACAAAAATCGACAAAAAATAGGCTTGACAAAGCCTTTTTTTAATGTTATTATCTATTTCTTGCCTTTAAAAAAGGGGATTTTGAAAAAGAAAGGGAGGATAACATGGGATATTTTACTGATGTTAATGATATGAAGCTAAAAAATAGTTTAGTTAAACAATTCTTTTATGGAAACTTAAGTTCAATTATTATTTCTGCGTTAGGTGATGAAAATGAATTAGCAAAACTATATGAAGATAGTGAAAGTTTTAGAAGAATTAATGAAATGCATGGTAATATAGATATTCAAGAAGTATGTTATATTGACCCTGTAACTAGATTAAATAATGCTTCATTATTAATTAGTAAAAAAAGAACTACTAGATAATTATCTAGTAGTCTTTTTTTGATATTTCTATTATTTTATTTATATCATCATCATTTGCCATAATATTTTTATGCAATTCACCACATTTTTCACATTTATATATAATTTTATACAAATCTTTAAACTTTTCTACGTCTATCGGGACTAATAGTCCTTGACAAGTATTTAATCTATCTCCGGGATTTATATCAACGTGTTTAGAAAATAAGCAAAAAGGGCAGTGATCTCTTGATGTATAATTTAATTTATCAACCTTCATGCCACAATTTTCACATATGAATTCATTGTCATTTTTTTTAAAATTTTTCAATTTCATCACCAACTAAATTATATCATAAATATTTAAAATATTGTCTATTTATGGTATAATTAAAAGGAAATTAGGTGATGGTATGAAAGACAATTTAAAGTATGTTGTAACCATTGATAACTTTGATGGACCACTTGATTTATTATTACATTTAATAAAAGAACAAGATATAGATATATATGACATAAAAGTAGAAGAGATAACTAAACAGTATTTAGATTATATAAAGGCTATGAAAGATATGAATTTATCCGTTGCATCTGAATATTTAGTTATGGCATCAGAACTTATAGAAATGAAGTCTAAGATGCTTTTACCAAAAAGAAAGTTAGATGAAGAAGATGAATACGAGGAAGATCCAAGAGAAGTATTAATTGAAAGACTTCTTGCATATAAGCGTTATAAAGAGGTTACTAGTGAATTTAAAGACTTAGAATTAACTAGAAAACTAGTGTTTACAAAAGAGCCTACTAATTTAAGTGTTTATGCAAAAGAAGAAGGTAATAATACAGATATTGATATTAGTGATTTAATAGATGCTTTTAATGAACTTATGAAAAGAAAGGCACTAGATAAACCACTTGCAACTAAGATAACTAAAAAAGAATTATCAGTTCAAGAAAGAGTAACTAAAATAAGAAGTATATTAAGAAAAAAGAAAAAGGTTAATTTTGAAGAGTTATTTGAAGTTGCTACTAAAGAAGAAGTTATTGTAAGCTTTTTATCAATACTTGAGATGGTAAAGAAAAACGAAATAAATATAACACAAGACAAAAACTTTAAGTCTATAGTTATTTCGTTAAAAGAAGGTGAATAAGATGAAAATAGGAATATTAGAAGGTTTGCTCTTTGTAATGGGAGAAGATGGATTAACTTTAGATGATATCCAAAAGATGCTTGAGTTAACTAAAGAGGAAGCTGAAGATTTAATTAATAAATATAAAGAGGTATTAACAAATGAAGATAGGGGTTTAAAATTAGTATTCTTAGGTAACAAGTATAAACTAACAACTAAAGAAGAACATAAAGAGTATTATGAGGTATTAGTAGATAAAGTAGTATCTAGTACTCTTTCTCAATCAGCTTTAGAAACACTTGCAATAATTGCATATAATGAACCAATTACCGTTGGTCAAATCGATGAGATTAGGGGCGTTTCATCACGTGAAATGGTTAGGAAACTATTATTTAAAGGTTTAATTGATTTAGCTGGTAAAAGCAATTTACCAGGTAAACCAATGCTTTATAAAACAACTGATAAATTTTTAGATTACTTTAATCTATCTTCAATAGAAGAATTACCTAAGATTGAAGAAGACGTTGAATTAACAGAAGAAGAAAAGGATTTGTTCATATCAAAATATAAAGAAAAAGATAAGGATGATAATAATGAAGAAAACTAAGCGAATTACATCTGGAATTATTTCACTTTTTATAATTGCAGGAGTAAGTGTTGATGTAAGTGAGTTATCAAGGCATTCTAATTTACCACTTCCTTTTGAGTATGCACTTTTAAAAGAAGAAGGTAGCATGGTAGAGGCTGATGCTACTGATAAAAAGAAACACGGTATGAAACAAAAACCATTACAGTATAAAAATGATGTTAATAATGGTAGGAACTATAGAGATTACTTTAAAGCATATTATCGTAAAACTGGAATAACTAGAGAAACCTTTAATTATGAAAAAAGAAAAGCTCCTAAGTATGCCGATAACTATAGGGAAATAATAAAAGGAAAGAATTTAAGAAAAAATAGGAATAAAATTAGTTAGGAAGGAGGATTATTATGGGAGAATTAATTTTTGGACTATTAATAATTATTGGGATTATCATATTAGTTTCAATAAAACAGATCAATCAATATGAAAGAGGTATTAAGTTTACTCTTGGTAAATTTAGTAAAATAATGAATCCAGGATGGAGACTAGTAATACCTATATTTCAAAGCTACAGAAAGGTAGATATAAGAACTAAGGCAGTAGATGTTCCGGAGCAAGATGTAATTACTAAGGATAACGTATCGGTTAGAATAAACGCAGTTATATATTATAAGGTGTTTGATGCATCAAAAGCTGTACTTGAAGTAGAAAACTTCTATTTTGCAGTAGGACAACTTGCACAAACTACCATGCGTAACGCAGTAGGTTCTGTATCACTAGATGAATTATTATCTGAAAGAGAAAAAATATCTACTGAAATTTGTACAATAATTGATAAAGCTACTGATCCATGGGGAATAAAGGTAGAAAACGTTGAATTAAAAGACATTTCATTACCTGAGGAAATGAAAAGGGTAATTGCCCGCGTTGCAGAGGCTGAAAGAGAAAAAGAAGCTGTTATTACTAAAGCAAAAGGTGAGGTAGAAGCATCTGAAAACTTAGCAAAGGCAGCAACTATGATGTCATCTACTCCAGGGGCAATGCATTTAAGAACATTATCTACGTTATCTGATATTTCATCTGATCAAAGTAATACCATAGTTATGGCTTTACCAATTGAAGTACTTGAAAGCTTTAAAGGTAAAGCATCAGATGAGACAATAAAAAAACTAGTTGATAAAGCAAATAAAAAGAAATAGTTTTAACTATTTCTTTTT
Source organism: uncultured Erysipelotrichaceae bacterium (assembly GCA_902795755.1). GTDB lineage: Bacteria > Bacillota_I > Bacilli_A > RF39 > UBA660 > Aphodocola. The sequence continues at coordinate 15,967 of CADBMO010000100.1, forward strand.
ATTATCTTTCTTATTTCTTCGCTATTTTTATCTTTATATTTATAGTAAACATCTGCAAATATTTTAGGAGTAAATTCTTCTTTTCCTTGTAGCTTTAATTCTTCTTCAAATATATCAATTCCTATATCTTTAGGTAAGTATCTTTTAACTTCTTCAAAAACCGCGGTGTATGTTCTATGCCATAAATCATATTTACCAATTAATTTAGCTTCCTCTTCTGTTAAATAGCCAATAGGAAGATTTTTAAGTTTTTGTATTTTTTCACCTTGTTCAAATATTTCATATATTTGTTCTTCAGTTAGTGGGTTAGTAATTGAACGCTTATAATCAAGTAAGAATTTACTAGCGTTATCATTATTAATTTTTTTAATAGTATCTTCTTCACTAAACCATTCAAACTTATCCACTAATAATTTAGCACTCTTATTGCTAATAGGTCTAATACAAAAATAATAACGTTCTTCTTTATTTTCATCACTATATGGCCAAAAATCATTGTTTTTAAAATAATTAGTAATAATTGAATTAAGATAATCTTTTAATAATTTTTTATCATCTATATCACTAATAATATATGGAAGATCATATATACCATTTTCTTTTATAACTAATATACCTTCCGTTGTTTTATTTTTAATAAAAAAGTGCATTCTCATTATTTCACCTTCTTTTCATATAAAAGTATAGCATCTTTTATATCATTATCTTTAAATTTGATACCAGTTGTACCAATAAAATTTATTATATCTAAATTATAGTCTTTAAATACTTTAAATGTTTCATCAAGATTATAAATTGGTCCCCAGTCATCTATATATTTTGTATTTCTTTTAGTTTTATATAAATAACATACAAGCATTTTCCCATTATTATTTAAATTATCTTTTATATTATCAAAGATTATTTTAAAATCGTCGATAGTATAGTAGGTACCAATATTAGATAACCATATATTATCATATGTTTTAGCAACACTTACCTTAGATAAATCCCCAATTATAAACTTTATATTTAATTTTTTTATTATATCTCTGATCTTTAAATAAGATTCTTCATCTTTTAAATAAGTATTTGAACATATTATCTCATCGTTATTACCTTCATCCATTTCAAATAATCTATCCCTTATCTTTTTTTTAGGATATGTTTGAAATAATTCATCCCATATTAAATATGATTCATAATCAAGTAATCTTAACGTATCTTTTAATTTATCAAATGACTCACTATTAAATACTTTATTATTATCTTTAAATGTTGATGGAAAGTTTTTATATCTAAAAAATTCTAAAAATTCATCATAATTAAGTGTCATTATTGCGGCACGTTTTAAATAATAATAAAACTTAGTATATGGATTTATATCCACTACCGTTATGTCATTACATCCATAAAAACAAGCATTTATCGCTTGATCAGCAGATGAACCCGTTGTTAAAAGTGATTTGTTTTTTAAATTAAAATGATTTATATAACCATCAATGTTTTCAGTTGCAAATGGATAAATAAATTTAAATCTATTATTATCACTTAAAATCATGCCATCACATTGCATTATGATATCACGTTCTACCTTACTAAAATTTTCCATAGTAGCACCCCTTAAAATTGCCATATATAATATAATAAATATACCATTTTGTCAAATTTAATTGATTTTATAATTCAAATATGATAGTATAAACATCACCGGAGGTTTTGTATGAAAAACATTTTATTATTTGATAAGGAACAATATATAAAAAATATTACTGGAATTGATTTAAAAAGTTATAAATTTGATAATGATGTTTATAAATATGCGTCTAATGTGATTTATGATATCTTAAATAAACATGCTATTTTTAAGGGTGGATTTTTAAATGCGTTTAAAGTTGCATTAACAGAAATAACACATTGTTATTGGGACTATGATGAAGATACGGATCCATTAACAAAGAATTTAGCAATTATGATGAAATCTGATGCAGGGACAGGTTTTACAATGCACTTTGATAATGGTGTAATTAGTTTTAATTCAATGTTTGATAATAAATATATTGACGCCTACAGTAAAGATATTAGATTAGTATTTAATAAGGTTATTTGTGACTATTTGTCTAAAGATAAAAATATTATTGTAAAACAATTTTTGCATGAAATGGATAAATATGCTAAAAAAATAGAAAAAAGTAAATCTAATTCACAAGATAAGCTAATGCGTGTTATGAGATTAAAAGAAAACTTAGAGAAAAAGCCAAGTTTTAATGTGCCGGATTATGAATTAAAAGATATAAATAGAGGTAATGTAGAAATTGATTATATGGGAAGAAAAATTAAAGTTGATGAAAATTCGATTAATAATTCAATATACACAAATAATATGCATCCATTTCATTATAGTGATCATCAATATATATACAGCTTAATCAGTGATTTTGAATATTCGTTAAAACGATTTAAAGTTTTTCCATATAACCGTAATAATAATAAATACCCAATTTATTGTTGGGCACATTTTAACGACATGCTTTTGGAAAAATCAACTGCAGATGAAAAAACATGTATAGAAGCTCATGTTGATATGGATATACCAAACGAAATAATTAAATTAACAGATGCATATGAAAAGTATATAAAACCGTTAAAATTTTGTTTTGATCCAGATGGGATAATAACACTAAAAACATATCATAGAGAATCTTATGATCCAGAAAATTGTTATGATAAAAAACATAGAAATCTCTATGATCATAATAAAATTAATTATAATCCATATACTTTAACTAGAATGCCTAGTTTTACACTTAAGGTTGATAACAATGGCGAGGATGTAATTAATAGTCTTAGTAATCAAATAAGTAGGATAAAAGGTTTGATAGACAAAGCAAAAAATGTAAAATTAAGTGTACCTAAAAGTAGTGATACGAAAATTATAGAGGCACTAAAAAACACTTTTGAAAATGATTACGTTAGTAAATATGATGATGTTAATATTAATTTTAATGATAATACCGGAATAGTTATTCAAACTTCAAATATATCCACTATAGAAAACTCTTTATTTGGTTGGTGTTTTAACTTAGAAAGATTATTAAAAAACTTAACAAAATTATTAGATATGTATAAAAACTATTTAAATGATGTTTTTGAATGTGGTTATAGAGTAGATAAGGTTGCTGAACTATGGGATATGTATTCTAAACGTATTTTATTAAAATATAAATACGATAAATTATCTGAATTGCAAGAAAGTAATGAAAAAAATATTAAATATTGTGACCAAGTAATAGAAAAATTAAATAGTGTAATACCTACTGGTTTTAATGTTGATGGACCAGTTATAAAGCCAGAAAATAAGATATCTGCTAAGCCTGGGGATAAAACGACGTTTTTAAATGAAGGCGTTGGTTATAGTGATTTATGCCAAGCGTATGATTATTATCCTAACAGAACGGTTAATGTGAAAAAAGAAAGTAAAAATCCCAAAATAATAAAATAAACCAAAACATGGTTTATTTTTTTTCATAATGTGTCCACATAGAAATAATATGTATTTCTTTATTTATTTCATCTACGGTATATATTATTCTATGCTCTCTATTTATTCTTCTTGAGTAATATCCATTTAATTTACCAACCAACTTTTCGTAAGATGGTGGGTAATAAAATGGATTATTAAGCATTATATCTAGTATCTTTTTACAGGACTTTTCAAGATTAGAACTTTTTAATTTTCTTTTATCTTTAATAGCAGACTTAGAAAATAATATTTTATAATTACCATTCTTCATTTGAGTCATATTCTTCTGCGACTGCCCAATCTTCACTTTCATTTATGTCTTTAATATTATCAACGTATCCTGGTATACTAGATAAATAAAGTGTTTCTTCAATTCCACGCCATTCTTCTTCTGATATCAATACAGCATTTTCACCTTTGTTATTTACAATAGTTACAGGATTAAATCCAGTATTAACATCTTTTACTAATTGGTATAAATTTTGTCTTGCATTTGTAATATTAATAGTTGTCATAATAACCACCTCGAGTAAATTATAACGTACTTTAAAACGTACGTCAAGCTTTAATTACATTATTATTATTATATATGTTTTTATTTAAGAAAAATGTCAAATAAAAAAACTCAAGAGTATCTTGAGTTATTTTTATATGGTACCGGTAGTCGGGCTTGAACCGACACGGTATTACTACCACTAGATTTTGAGTCTAGCGCGTCTACC